>CALMOO010000707.1:14641-17666 GCA_937871705.1 uncultured Hymenobacter sp. | reverse complement strand
GGGTAGGAAAGCCCACGGCCGCCGTCATCTTCCTGACTTGCCGAAACTTGCCTTCGGTAAGCGTGAGCGCTACCCAGCTGGTGGGTCCGTGCCGGTCATCACGAATGCGGCGGCCGCGGGCGGGCAGGTCGGGGGCCGCGTCGAGGCGGCGCGCCTGGCACGGGCTGGTGCGGTAAGGCTGGCCGTGAATCGTGATGCCCACGCCCTGTCGCAGCTGCGCTAAGGCTTCGTCGGTGAGTAGGCCATCGACTTGGGCGTAGTATTCTTTCTCGACATGGCGGCTGCGAATGGTTTCGCTCAGGCGGCCGTCGGTGGTGAGCAGCAGCAGGCCTTCGCTGTCCTCATCGAGCCGCCCGATGGCCATGGTGCCCGGCGGAAAGTCGTGCAACTCACCCAGAAAGCGCTTCTTCCTGGCTTCTTTGGCGAAGGCGCTCACAAACTGGCTGAGGTAGCCGTAGGGCTTGTGCAGCAGAAAGTGGCGGTGGGGGGTAGGGCTTGACGTATTATCGGTAGGAGATTCCACAAAGCAAAAGAACAGTGTAGCCACGCAATGCGTCGTAGCTAGGCCCGCCAAAGGGGGTAGGGTGGAGCCTAAGCTCAACCTTGGCGCTGGGCCTGCGTTGTAGCGGCCTACTTAGCTGGCTGCGTCTGATAAACTAACCAACTCTGAGTTCGTGGGACGCCTCTTGTTTCGCGGGCTGAACGCAGTGTTTCAACGCCTGCTCGGCGGTGAATAGCTAAGCTTGCAAGCGTGGTTAAAAACTCAACCGTCGCGTTGCCGTAGAACGCATCACAACTCAATCTGCCTAACCTAACACCACCTTTCCCCGAACTTTCTCTCTGCTCATGAACAAGATTTTGCTAACTCTTGCTGCCGGCGCTATGCTGCTGGGTGCTTGCAACCGCGACAAGCCCGCTGCCGAACAAGCCGCCACTAGCCCTACTGCTGACACGGGCGTGGTACTCAGCAACCGCGATACTGCCGCTTACCGCACCAACGCCCAGCAGCTGGCGCAGCGCGTCGGCCAGGATTTGGGTATTACCGATGCGGTGGTCATCACGCGCCTGGTGCCCGTCTATATCGAGCGCCAAAACGCGATAGCCGACATCAGGCAGAAATACACTACTGATACCACCGGCCAGTACGCCGACAGTCGCGCTGCCAACGACGCCGCCACGGCCCGCGTCAAAACCATACTTCCTACCCCGGCCCAGTACAATACCTACGCCACTAACCAGGGCAATTATTACGGTGGGCCTTACACGGCGCCTACTGCCCCCCCGGCGCCCGCCACCGTGCCAGTAGCAGGCCACAAGCTCGGCGTTGGCCAAGGCTCTGGCATTAAAAAGCTGGAGCACGAAGGCGACGGTGATAAGAAAGTAAAATACGAGAACGGCGCCAAGGTAAAGCGCAACGATGACGGCTCCGTCAAAATCAAGCGCGCTGATGGCACGAAGGTGAAAATCGACGAGAATGGCCACCGTACGGTGAAGAAGCCACTGCTTTAAGAGTAGCTTCTACAAGTAGTTACTCCTAATAAAGAAAGAGCCCCGGCCATAATGCCGGGGCTCTTTCTTGTTGGTCAAAATAATATTTACTCTTGACCTAAGCTTATAGCTTAGCGAGTTTAGTCACCTCCAGGTAGTAGTAAGTGATACCGCCAATCGGTGGCTTTGGCGCTTGCGCGTAGCCTCGGTAAATGCCACTGAAGCGAACTTTAGTACCCGCCGTTTTGAAATCAGCAGGCAGTTCTCCGCACACTGCCCCGACATCTACTGAGTCGTAAGTGCCAGGAATGGCGCGCGAAATCACGTATTGTTGCAGCGTTTGGTCAAAGTTTACTACCCCCGTCAGGTCGTTCGCTGGCAGCGCATAGCTACTGGTAGGTGCGCAAAGCCCTGGGTTTGTAACGCTAACAGTATCAGTATCTTTCTTGCACGCACTAGCGCTTAACAGCAAAGCACCCAAGACGTAGTAGCGAGTAGCGTTTCTCATAACGGCGCGAAATGTAAAGGGGAAGATAATCCCCAGATGCAGGTAGCGCGCCTATTGGTTGCACCTACTTCGGCTGCCAGCTCAGGCTCATGCCCTGAAACGGCCCCAGGCTGTAGGGGCTTAGCTTGGGCTGCCGGTACCAGGGGCGCGAGTGGGGCGGCGCCACCCAGCCAGTGCCCGGGCCGGGGGGGGGTAGGGTAGGCTCAGCCACGCGGGTGCGGCCGTTACGCACCGCTATTTGGGCGAAGCCATAGCCCAGGGCAATGCCCAGCGGGTAGTCGCTGGCCCAATGCACACCGTTGTTGAGCATAGCGTAGCCGAGCAGGCCCATCAGCGAATAGCCTACGGGCCGAATGAAGTGGTACTCGGGGTAGTTTTCGGCGATAACCGTGACGGTGGCCATGGCCGTGGCCAGGTGGCCCGTCGGGAAAGCGTCGTAGTTCGAGACGTTGTGCTGGTAAGTGTTGTAGGTGGGCAGAAAAAACCAGCGGCCCCGGTCCTGGGTCGAGCGAAACGGGCTTTGGCGACCGGTGGTACGCTTCATGGCCTGCACCACAAGGCCGGTCGTCAGGATGGCCTCGCCGAGCTGGCTGGCCGTTTGCGAAGCGCGGTTATCTTTTTTGATGATACCGTAGGTCAGAAACGACGTAGCAATGGTGAGGTGCGTCCAGCCGTCGCCCAAAAAATAAAACGTGCTGTTGAGGTTATCCGGCGCGTTAAACTCGAATGGAACATTGGCGCCGCCAACGTGAAACGGGATGTGCACCAGCGTTTTATCGACGCTGGTAGCCGTCAGGCCCATCCAGCGCCCCAGGTTTTGGGCGCCGTGCAAGATGCCTTCATCGGCAGCATAGAGCGCCGCCGAGCCCAGTGCGATAGCCGCAATAGTTGGCACATTATCGCGCTTAAACGCATAGCCTGGATACTGGCCCAGGTCGCGCGGAATGTGCAGCAGCCAGCGCAGCTGCCCTGGCCGCTCGTAGTGCCACGTCACGCCCGGCGCCACGGTGTAGTCGGTGCGCCAGAGCC
>CALMOO010000707.1:10640-14631 GCA_937871705.1 uncultured Hymenobacter sp. | reverse complement strand
GGGCCGGGCCGAGTCGGCGGGCGCGGGGGGGGTAGGGGCATTGGCCAACGAAGGCGGCGCTACCGAAGCCTGCTCAGCTGGCTTGCAAGTAGCTGTCGTATCAGACAGAGTAGCAGCAACGGGCGCCAAACCTGGCACCGGAGTAGCGGCCGCCGAGAAGGCAATTGCCCAAAAAGCTCCCGCTAGCCACTGATGAGAGTGGCGGGAGAATAAAGTTCTCACAAAGACAAAGGAAATAATAAGCGACTCAACACGACCTGCCCCGCGGAGCTACCCGCAGGCGGCCCCAATTCTTATGGGCACAAAGGTAATCTTGCGATAATATCACCTGTAATACTATTGTCAGGCGATTTATGCTTTGTTCAGAAAACCAAGCCATTACTTATTGTATTTCATCAATAGTTCATAATTTGGCTGGTGGTGTTGCCTGAATTTAAGCGCCATTTTGCCGGCTTTCGTCAGCTCACTTCACCTGTAGGAGGTACATTTTGGCGCCTTGCTAGCGTCGCGGGGCTACCGTAGCCAGTCGACTATGGTGACTGGCCCTTGGCTGTCGGCTGAGGCCTTTATAAAGCTGCAGGAACAGGCGGCTAAGTGAGCGCTTGCCTCAAAAGCGTTTTTGAATTTACCCGCTTGTTAGTAAGCGTGATAAATAAGCTCAAGGGTGGGCCGCTTGGCAAAAAAAAAATTGTTCGTTTTAAGTGCTTTAGCGCTAAGCCAATAAAATATTATACCGTTCAAGTAAGATGAGCAAAGTACAACACGCTGCCTACCAGCCCGTAAGTTGGCTGGCATGAACGAAAACTCTCCCTTTCTGGCTGACAATCTGGGCAAGGGGCAAGCGCCTACCCCTCCCGAGCGGCTGGCTGCTGAAGCAGCCGAAGGTCGCCTCGTACTCCCCGTCATTGAGGAGCGCGCGGTGGTGCGGCGCGAGATAGTCGAGACCGGCCGCGTGCGCCTAACCCGCCGCGTGCACGAAACCGACGAGGAAATCAGTGTGCCCGTGCAGCACGACGAGGTGGAGGTGGAGCGTGTGCCCCTCAACCAGACCCTGCCAGCTGGCGCCCTACCCCCGGCCAACCGCTACGAGGGCGATACGCTCATTATACCGGTGGTGCGCGAGGTGGCCGTGATTGAAACCCGCTTGCTACTCGTGGAGGAGCTGCGCGTGACCAAGCGCCAGATAACCACCCAGTACACCGAGCCCGTGCACCTGCGCCGCGAAGAAATTACCGTAGAGCATATTCCTTCTTCAGATTCTACTCCGAATGAAACTGCTTAATCAAAAGCAGTTTAGCTTCTTTACCGCTTTCTTTTACCCCACATTCTAACCAGCACACTTCTCATGAAATCACAAACTGTAGTCGGAATTTTCGACAGCATCAACGAAGCCAAGCAAGCCGTTCAGCAACTGGAAACCGCTGGGTTTGAGCGAGACTTTGTAGACGTATCGCAGGCTTCTTCCAGCGCTAGCGGCACGAGCAGCAACTACACCAATAATAGCGGCACCACTACGGAGGCCGTGGCCGACGCTGCTGGCCGGACCAAAGACAGTGTGGGTGGTTTTTTCAGCTCGCTTTTTGGGAGTGACAATGACGAAGCCGAAACCTATGCGGCCGTAACTCGCAGCGGCCACTCAGTGGTGACGGTGCACGTGGACGATGCTACGCAAGCCCAGCGGGCCGCCAGCATCCTCGATGCCGCCGGCGCCCTCGACGTAGACAGCAAAGCCGCCGAGTATGGCGTAAATAACAGCTATACTGCCAGCCGCACCGGCAGCCAGGCCACAACGGGCGATGCTGCACAAACCGCGGAGGTAATCGAAGAAAACCTGCAAGTAGGCAAGCGCACCGAGCAAACCGGCGGCGTGCGCCTACGCTCGCGCATCGTTGAGAAGCCTGTCGAAGCTAGCGTGCGCCTGCGCGAAGAGCACGTAACGGTGCAGCGCACCCCCGTAAACCGCCCCGCTACGGAAGCCGATTTCACTGCCTTCAAAGAAGGTGAAATTGAAGTAACCGAAAGCGCCGAGCGCGCCGTAGTAGCTAAAGAAGCTCACGTGGTAGAAGAAGTGTCGCTGGGCAAGGAAGTTACTGAGCGCGAGCAGGTAATTCACGACACGGTACGCAACACCGAAGTAGACGTGGAGCAAATTCCCGGCACTACCTCGACTAGCACCACCACCTCAAGCACAGGCACTACCGACACGAACTCTACGAGCACGGGCGCTGGCTACGGCACGAGCAACGTGTAAGTAGTCGGCTTTCGTTGACCAATGAAAAGGCCGCCCGTTGGGCGGCCTTTTTTTATGACTTACACTTTAGCCAGGGTGCGCGCAAAGTCAATAGTAGCGGCCGAGAAACCTGCGGCGTGCTGCTAAAGCGCTAGGTGCCGGGGCTGTTTGCTCGGTACTTGCCCAAGGCTAAATTACACTAGCTACTGCCGCTGCTGCATCTGAGCCTGTATCTGGGGGCGCTTAGTTTGCAATTCTTTATACGCCGTGGGGCCTAGTACCTGGCGCAGCTGCGCTTCGGAGCTGGTATTGATGCGGCGCAGGGCCGCATTAAGCTCCGGCGATTGGGCCGGGTGCTGCTGGCGGGCGGTGTTCACCTGCTCCACAGTCGAGGCCAGAATCTGGCGCACTTTGGTGGTTTGCTCGGGGCGCAGGTGCAGCACGGAGGTCATCGGGGCGGCGGGGTCGCGGGCGGCGGTGGGGGGGGTGGGGGGGTGAGGAGTGGGGCCGGTTTTGACTACTGGGGGGGGGGTAGGGGCGTCGCGGTGGCGATGGAAGATGGCGCAGCTGCTGGCTAGCAGCAGCACTGCCACACCGCTCAGCAGGCGGGGCGAGAAGAGAACGGGCATGGGAGGTGGGTGGTGAAGAATAGAAATTCTACTTACGCAAAAAAGCCAGCAGCCGGCGTGGTATACGTCGGCTGCTGGCTTTTTCGGAGCCTGCTCCAAGTGCCCTACCCCCCTCTAAGCAGCTAAGGTCCGGGTCATCACCCGCTCCTCGGCCAGGTCTACGGCAATCTGAGCCAATACCTCTTTAAGCAGCATTTCTAATAAGTTGACGGCGGCAGTCAGGTCCTCAGCGCAGAAGGGACCAGTCCATTTATCAATTTTCTCAACCGGGGGCAAGGCCTGCCAGGCATTGAGGTGCTGCAAGCTGGGCTTGAGGGTGTGAGCGGTGTCTTTTAACAGGCGAATATCAGCTTCCTGCAAGCCCCGGCGCATATCTACCAGGGCTTCTTCGCAGCTTTCAGTAAATGTGGCCAGCATAAATATCACAAACTCGGGGTCGCCCTGCCCAGCTTTCAGCAAGTCGTCGATGCTGTACAAGCCTGTAGTGGACTGGCTAGTTGCGCTAGCACCTGGGCCGAGGGCTGGCTGGCTAATAGTCGGCACTAGCATCCACTCGCTCAGCAGCTGCAAAAGCTGCTTTTCCTGAAACGGCTTGGCCAGGTAGCCGTTCATGCCGGCCGCCAAGCACTTCTCGCGCTCCCCATTTATGGCGTTGGCCGTGAGCGCGATGATGGGGGTAGTAAGCCCTAGTTGCTGGCGTAAAATGGCCGTGGCGGCGTAGCCATCCATCACCGGCATCTGCACGTCCATCAAAATTAGGTCGAAGCGCTGGTGCTGCACCAGCTCCACAGCCAGGGCGCCGTGCTCGGCTTCAGTCACTTGCACATGTGCTTGCCTGAGGAATGAGCGGGCAATCTGGCGGTTAAATAAGTTATCTTCTACGAGCAGCACCTGCCGGCCGTGCAGGTGCTCTTGCAAGGCGGCCACTTCGCCGGCCGGCAGCTCGGGCTGCGGCAAGTCTTGGGGCGTGCCCACAGGCAGGCGCAGCACAAAATGGGTGGTAGTGCCCTTGTCTTTCTGGCTTTCGACCAGCACTTCGCTGTCCATCAGTTCCACCAGGTTGCGGCAGATACTCAGGCCCAGCCCCGTGCCCCCAAACTTGCGCGTCACCGACGAGTCGGCTTGGCTGAAC
>CALMOO010000707.1:2078-10630 GCA_937871705.1 uncultured Hymenobacter sp. | reverse complement strand
AAAATCGCGCTCAGATATTCAGGCTCGATGCCAATGCCCGTGTCCGTCACCCGAAACTCGACGAGCGCGCTACCCCCAGCTTCGAGGTCGGCGCCGAGCAGCTGGCAAGTAATAGTGACCTGACCTTTCTCAGTGAACTTCACGGCGTTGCCGGCTAAGTTTAGCAGTACCTGCCTAATGCGGTGCGGGTCGCCAAGCACCACTTCCGGCATCTGCGGGCTGAGTGTGGTGATAAGGCTGAGGCCTTTTTCGGCGGCCTTAAATTGCAGGGTTTGCTCGACCTGTGCCAGCAAACTAGCCGGCGAAAAGCCCACCGTTTCGAGCGTCAGCTTGCCGGCTTCGAGCTTCGAGAGGTCCAGAATATCGTTAATGATGACCAGCAAGTTCTCGGCCGACGTGGCAATGGCCTGCTGGTAGCTATGCTGGTGCGGGGTGAGCGTGGTTTTGGCCAGCAGCTGGCTCATGCCCAGAATGGCATTCATCGGCGTGCGAATCTCGTGGCTCATATTGGCCAGAAACGACTCTTTTACTCGCGCCGATTCTTCGGCCACCAGCTTGGCTTGCGTCAGGGTTTGCTCGGCTTGCACCCGCTCCGTTATATCGAGCCCGTAGCCGACCACGAGGTAGGGCGAGCCATCGGGGTGGAAGACCGGCTGCAAGCAGCGCAGCATATGGCGGGTGCCATCAGGGCGCGTAAAGCTTTCTTGGTAGGTGATGAGCTTGCGTTCGCGTATCGCCTGCGCGAAGCGTCCATGGCGTTCCTCGGCCATGCTGCTTGGCCGGTTGGTGCGGGCAAAATACTCAAAATTATCCTTGCCGATTACCCATTTTCGTACTTCTGGGTCCTTTATACCGCGCTCATTAACAAAGATATAGCGAAACTGCGCGTCAAAAATGCCAATGTCGGAAGGCAGTTGATTGAGTACAAACTCGTAAAACGCTCGTTGCTCGGCCAACTTCTTCTCGGCGTGGTGGTGCTCCGTGATGTTAAGGCCCGTGCCCACCAGCATGCGCAGGTTGCCGTCGGCGTCATATACGGGCCTCATCTGCCGCAGCATATGCTGCGGGCCGCGGTCGGTGGCAATAATTTCTTCCCACTGCACTTCGGTACGCAACTGAACTGCCTGGTCAAACCAATAGCGGCGCTCAGTGGCCAGGTCGACCGGCCGATTGCGATACTTGCAGTACTCAAAATCGTCTTTGTCGATAATCCACTCTCGCAGGGCCGGGTCCTGCATCGCAAGTGCATTCACGAAGCTGTAGCGATGCTCGGCCGTGAACACCGCTACATCGACCGTTAGCTCGTTGAGGATAGTTTCGTAGTATTCGCGCTGCTCAGCTAGGCGCTCGTCGGCGCTGTGCAAGGCCGTGCTGTCGGTAAGGTAGAGGGTAGCGCACGCTTCTCCTGGCCCGGGCACGGCTTGCACGAGGTACCAATGGTCGGCCAGGGCAATTTCTTGCTGCTGGGTGGTACGCGTGCCTAGGGCGCGCCGCAGCACCGGCAGCAAGTAGCCGCCCGGCTGCGCTGCGCGGCTAAGCGCCGGCCCCAGTGCTTGAGCTGCTGTGTTGGCATACCGCACTTCGCCGGTGGCCGTCATGCGCACAACGGGGTGGGGGTTCTGGGCCAGCACCTGCACCAGAAAAGGCTCTTGCTGGGTGGCCGCCGCCCGCCCGCGGGGGCGGCTAGGGTTAATCATTACTGAATGCTCGGGGGGTGTCCCAAACAAATCGTAGCGTAGCACCTGGTCGCTGGGGCCGGGTAGGCCCGAGCCGCCAGGTAGGGTTTCGAGCAGCGCCAGGAAGCGGTTGTTTTGAAATTCTACCTGGGCCTGAGCCACCGTCAGGGCCTGCTGTAACTCCGCTATCTGGGCTTCCGCACTCGCTCGCCAAGCATCTTCTCCAGATTGGTTAGGCGAAGCCGAAGCAGAAAGTGGCGCGCCGGAAGCAGTAGACATAGAACGTTATAGTAAATAATAATAAAAACAGGTTGTAGCAAATATACGCGAAGATATTGAGTTAACACACTTACATACTTAGTATTAAGCGTTATGAAAATTGCATTATGAGGGTAAAATTTTAAATTTGTCGGAGGTGTCAAATTGGCGGCAGTTAGCGGTGTCCGCTGCCTTTTTGCAGCCGGCGAGCTTAACTAGCTCGCCTAGAAGGACCTGCTTGCCGCCCTTGCCTCAAGCCTCGCGGTGGGTAGTAGATTAATGGCATAATTGCCAATGGGCGGCCCACACCTCTGTACGCCGAAAAATCCGGCTCACCAGCCCTAAAAAGACCAGTCACGCCTACCAATTCGTTGATGGGCTGTGTGCAGTGGGCGAGCAGGTTGGCTTTGCCCACCGGAGAGGGGGTAGGAGCGGGCTTCAGGGGCGATAAGGCTAGCGCGGCGCTCAGGTAGCCGTAACTGCTAGTCCGCTTGGGTGCAGCCACTCGCTCAACCTGATTTTCATTTCGGCGGGGGTCAGGTTGCGATGAATCTCGCCCTGGCGCACCAGGCTTACGTGGCCGGTTTCCTCGCTCACTACCAGCACCACGGCGTCGGTAGCTTCGGTGAGGCCCAGGGCGGCGCGGTGGCGCAAGCCCAGTGCGGCGGGCACCTCCGGGTTCTGGCTCACGGGCAAGATGCACCGCGCCGCTTGCAGCCGGCCCTGCGTGATAATGACGGCGCCATCGTGCAAGGGACTGGTTTTTTGAAATATAGCCAATAGCAGGCGCTTGCTCACGGCCGCATCGAGGTGGTCGCCCGATTCGGCGTAGGCGCTCAGGTCTGAAACCCGCGAAAAGCAGATAAGCGCGCCCGTTTCCTGGGCCGCCAGCGTCTTAGCCGCTTCAAGGAAAGGTGCCAGGGGTAAGTCGGCCGAGCCAGTTTCGCGGCGCCACCAGCCCAGCGGGCCGCCGCCTTCGAGCGCCACCTTGCCCACATTCACCAAAAACCGCCGGATTTCCTGCTGAAATAAGATGATGCTGGCCAGCACGCCCACGCTCATAAACTCGCCCAGAATGGCCGACAGTAGGCCGAGCCCCAACGCATTCACTAGCAAATAAACCAGGTACACGCTCAGGCCACCCAGCGCCACGTTGAGCGCTACCGAGCCCCGCAGCAGCTTGTAAAGTTGGTAGAGCAGCACCGTCACCAGCAGCACATCGGCCACATCGACCAAGCCAACGTGCAGAAAATAAAAGGGGTAGGGCAAGTTCATACTCAGAATAATACCTGTATTATAAGCCGTTTGTCATTACTTCGCAAGCTCGCAATGACAGGCGTACTCGTTTCTCGCCATTCACTAAGCCGCTACCCCCTCTACCATTTCCCACAGCCGCACTACCTGCCGGGCCTCGGCCACGTCGTGCACACGCAGCAGGCGGGCGCCGCCGCGCAAAGCCCACACGTGCAGGGCCGTAGTGCCATTGAGCGCCGCATCGGGGCTGAGGCCCAAAAATTTGTGCACCATAGCCTTGCGCGACAAACCTACCAGCAGGGCGTGGCCCAGGTGGTGCAACTCGGGTAGGCGGCGCAGCAACTCGAAGTTCTGGGTTGCATTCTTGGCAAAGCCGAAGCCAGGGTCGAGCAGCACGCCGGGGTAGGCGCGGCCACCGTTGGCCTGGCGCAGGGCGTCGAGCTGGTCGCGAAAGAAGCGTAGTAGCGTCAGCACCAAATCGTCGGGGTAGTCGGTGAGGGTGCGCATGGTTTGGGGCGTGCCGCGCAGGTGCATGAGGCAGTAGGGTGCCCGTAAGCGCACCACAGCGGCAAACATAGCGGGGTCGAGGGTGCCGCCGCCAATGTCGTTCACCATGTCGGCCCCGGCGGCTACGGCCTCGGCCGCCACGGCCGCCCGGAAGGTATCGACCGAGATAAAGGCCGGCGGAAACTCGCGCCGCAGCGCCTCGATGGCAGGCAACAGGCGGCGCAATTCCTCGGCGGGCGCGATGTCGTCGGCGCCGGGCCGCGAGCTGTAGCCGCCCACATCCAGGGCCGCCGCGCCGGCCGTGAGCATGGTTTCGGCCCGGCGCAGCAGCTCGGCCTTGGAGCTGCCGCCTAGGCGCGAGCCGGGGTAGAACGAGTCGGGCGTAACGTTAAGAATGCCCATTACCTGCGGCTGGCGCAGGTCGAGCAAGCGGCCGTGCGGGCTCAGCAGCGTGTTGGTGAATAACTGACTTCGTGCAGGTTGGGGGGGTAGGGTGGTGGCAGTAGCCATAGCGATGGGTGGGAAGCGGATAGCGACGAGGGGTTAAATATCCGGTTTTACGGCCGAACTTGCCGGGGCCTTCTCCGAATAGAACAATTGTCAGACCGGTTTGCTCCGTGGCCGCCGCCGCTGGCTGCACCGAAGCCCGCGCCGCGTTGTTCTCTTCCCGACTTACCACCTCACGCCCACACGAGTTGCAGACGCCCGCGCACTACGACCTCATTCTGGCCCGCTGCCGCGAGCTGTTTATGGCCAAAACCCACGACTATGGCACGGCTTGGCGCATCCTGCGCCTACCCTCCGTTACAGACCAGATTTTCATTAAAGCCAACCGCATCCGTACTATTCAGGAAATTGGCCAGCAGCTCATTGCCGACGATGTGGAGGGCGAGTTCGTGGCCATCATCAACTACTGCCTCATTGCCCTGATGCAGCTGCACCTGCCCACCGATGCGCCCCTCGACCTACCCCCCCAAGTAGTAGCCACCGCCTACGACCAGGAAGCCCAGGCCAACCGCGAGCTGCTGCTGGCCAAAAACCACGACTACGGCGAGGCTTGGCGCCAGATGCGCGTGTCGAGCATTACCGACCTCATTCTTATGAAGCTGCACCGCGTGAAGCAGCTCGAAAACATCGGCGGCGCCGCCCTGGTGAGCGAGGGCGTCGAGGGCAGCTACCGCGACATACTCAACTACGCCGTATTTGCGCTTATACTAGCCGATAGCTGATAGCTATTGGCTGTTAGCTTCGTTCAACGGTTTATAAAAAAGCTACCAGCTAACGGCTGGCAGCTAATAGCTTACCTAATTCTATGCGTCTCTTCACTCGCATCTGCTGGGCGCTGCTCGGCATTGTCTTTATTTTTTCGGGGCTGATTAAGCTCAACGACCCGGTGGGCACGGCCATCAAGCTGGAAGAATATTTTGAGGTCTTTGCCATCGACCTGCCCAGCCTGGCCGGCTTTTTCGATTGGTTTAAGAATGCGAGCCGCTTCTTGAGCATCTTTCTCAGCTCGCTCGAAGTCATGCTGGGCGTGGCGCTGCTGCTGCGCTGGTACCTGCGCCAAACGCTGCTCACGCTGCTCGTTCTGCTCGTGTTTTTCGGGTTTTTGACCTTCTATTCGGCCGCCTTTAACAAGGTGACGGACTGCGGCTGCTTCGGCGATTTTATCAAGCTCACGCCCTGGACTTCGTTTGTGAAGGACTTGTTCTTGCTGGGTTTGTGGGGGGTAGTGTTTAAGGGACAACGCTTTTTGCGCCACAGCTTTGTGCGCGGCACGGCCGGCCTGATGACCATGACCATTGTCGGCGCCATCGTCATTGGCATTGGGGTGCGGGCGCTGGGGCACCTGCCATATTTCGACTTTCTGCCCTACAAAGTGGGCAACAACATCGGGCAGCTAATGAAGCCCAAGGCCCCGGCTCGCTACCGCTACACCTTCACCAAGGGCAGCGAAACCAAGGAATTTGACGCCTTCCCGACCGACAGCACTTGGAAATACAAGGCCATGACGGTGCTCAACCCCGAAGAGTCGCGCCCCGTCATCACCGACCTGCGCCTCACCGACCCCGACGGCAACGACGCCACCCAGCAAATGCTGACTGGTAACAAGCTGGTGCTCATTATTCAAAATACCAACAAGTCCGACCGCGACCGCTTCGAGCAGTTCAACGCTCTGTTTGCCGCCGCTACCAAATCGCGCAAAAACATCGGCGTGATGGCCATCACCAGCACCAGCGCCGGCAAGTTCGATTCGTTCCGCCACGAGGTGAACCTGGCCGCCCCCTACTACTTTGCCGACGCCACGGTGCTCAAAACCATGATTCGCTCGAACCCTGGCCTGCTGGTGCTGCACAATGGTACCGTCATGGCTAAGTACCACTACCACGACATCCCGGCGCTCTACCAAGTAGAGAAAGGCTTGTAGCGAGCCGGAGACCCGCATGAGCTAATGGAACAAGTCCCCTACCCCCCTCCTCAGGCTTGGTGCGGCAATAGCCTACTGCTTAGTCGCTAGGCATAAGTAATTGACAATTAAGAGATAATGGAATGGCGCGTGTGAAAGTAGCCCTGCCTGATACCTTCCTGTTCGTTGTCCAGTTGCCGGTGCGCATCACCGACCTCAACTACGGTGCACACCTAGGCAACGACGCGCTGCTCAGCATTTTGCACGAGGCGCGGGTGCAATTCCTGGCTTTCTTAGGCACCGCCGAGCTAGACCCCGCTACCAAGCTGGGCTTCATCATGGCCGATGTGGCGATTGAGTACAAAGGAGAGGCCTTTTACGGCGACGTACTGCACATCGAAGTTGGCACCAGCGACTTGGGTAAGTATGGCTTTGATATCGTGTATCAAGTTAAAAACCAGGCTGGCCACGACATCGCTCGCGCCAAAACCGGTATGCTGTGCTTCGACTATAATACCCGCAAGCTGCGCAGCGTCCCCCCTGAGCTAGCCGCTCAAGTTGGTTAAGCAGCCTATGTTTCGCCTCATTCTGCTCACCGCCCCTAGTGTTATTCCCGATGAGCCTCGTATCCTCACCGACTTGCTGGCGCAGGGCGTGGAGCGGCTGCATCTGCGCAAGCCCGGCTTGCCAGCTTCGCAGCTGGCAGCGCTTATTCAGGCATTGCCAGTGCGTTACTACCCCTTGCTCGTCTTGCACGCCTACCCCCACTTAGTGCGCCACTATCAGCTCGGCGGCCTGCACCTGACGGGTAGCCAACGTGCCGCCACGCGCCGCCCGGTGCTGCTGCCGGGCCAAATGCTATCGACCTCATACCACTCATTGAGTGAAATTAGCCAGCACCGTCGGCATTACGACTATGTATTTCTGAGTCCAATCTTCGATAGCATCAGCAAAGAAGGCTATTCGAGCGGGTTCAATTTACTGGAAGTGCAGGCTAGGCTGCGCATCTTGGCCGCCCGCCCTGGCTATCGCCCACAAGTGCTTGCGCTGGGCGGCATCGAGGCGCAAAATATTGAACTGGTGCAGCAGGCGGGCTTTGCTGGGGCAGCTGTGCTGGGCACGATTTGGCAGAGCGCCGACCCAGTCGCGGCGTGGCGACAGTTGCAGAGTAGAGTGGGGGGTAGGAACTATGCCAACGCCGCGTCCCAATCCTTCCACACCGGCTCGTAGCCCTGGCGGCGCAGCATGGCCGCAATCTCGGCTGGGCTGCGCTCGTCGGAAATCTCGAACTGCTCTAACGACTCGGGCGCCACGGCGTAGCCGCCTGGGTTGGTCTTCGAGCCAGCGCTAATACTTGTGATACCCAGCTTAATAACCTGGTCGCGGAAGGTTGGGTTCTCGCGGGTCGAAATGGATAGCTCCACCTCCTCGTTCAGCAGCCGGTAGGCGCAAATAAGCTGCACCAACTCGCGGTCGTTCATCTCTACCTTGGGCTGAAGTAGGCCCTCGGCCGGCCGCAGGCGCGGGAAAGACAGGCTGTACTTAGTCTGCCAGTAAGTTTTTTCGAGGTAATCGAGGTGCAGTGCGGTGTAGAAGCAGTCGGTACGCCAGTCTTCGAGGCCGATGAGTACGCCCAGCCCCATCTTATGGATGCCGGCCCGGCCTAGGCGGTCGGGCGTGTCGAGGCGGTATTGAAAATTCGACTTTTTGCCCTTGGGATGGTGCTTCTTGTAGTCTTCCTGGTGATAGGTTTCCTGGTACACGAGCACCGTGTTCAGTCCAGCCGGAATGAGGCGCTCGTAGTCCTCCTGGTCAAGTGGCTGCACTTCCATTGAGAGATGGGCGAAGTGAGGGCGCAGCGTGTGCAGCGCTTTTTCTAGATAGTCAACGCCTACGGTCTGGTTGGCTTCGCCGGTCACGAGCAGCACGTGGTCGTAGCCCCAGCCCTTTAGCACGGACGCTTCGGCCAGCATTTCGACGCTGCTAAGGGTACGGCGGCGGATTTTATTGTCGAGGCTAAAGCCGCAGTACGTGCAGATATTCTGGCACTCATTGCTCAAGTACAGCGGCACATACAGCTGCATGGTGTTGCCAAAGCGCTTGCGCGTGAGCTGATGGCTGAGCTGGGCCATCTGCTCCAGATACGGTGCAGCCGCCGGCGAAATCAGCGCCTTAAAATCGTCCAATGTGCGGCGCGGTGCGGCCAAGGCACGCTCCACATCGGCCGGAGTTTTGGCGTAAATGCTGGCCTTCACAGCGTCCCACGGGTAGGCTTCAAAAATGGGGCGGAAGCTCATATACTGGTATCAGTTATCGCAAAAAAGAACGTCAGACTGAACGCAGTGAAGTATCTTGGCAGGTTCGTTGACCAGTCTGGATAAAGCGGTCAAGATGCTTTGCCATGTTCAGCCTGACGTTCTTTTTCCTTGTTCCTATATATCCAAAAACGC
>CALMOO010000707.1:0-2068 GCA_937871705.1 uncultured Hymenobacter sp. | reverse complement strand
GGCGAACTAGCCACTGCTTCTAAGACCGGTGCAGCGAGGCGCGCCTCGTAGGCCAGCCGCCCAGCTTCTACGGCCATGCGGAAGGCGTGCGCCATCGCTACCGGCTGCCCAGCCACGGCAATGGCCGTATTTACCAGCACCGCGTCGGCGCCCATTTCTAGGGCAGCAGCAGCGTGCGAGGGTGCACCAATACCAGCATCGACTACCACTGGCACCTTGCTCTGGCTGATAATTATTTCCAAGAACTCTTTGGTTAGCAAACCCTTGTTCGAGCCGATAGCCGAGCCCAGTGGCATCACGGCTGCTACCCCCACTTCTTCTAAGCGCTTGCACAGCACCGGGTCGGCGTGGATGTAGGGTAGTACCACGAAGCCTAGCTTCACTAGCTCCTCGGCGGCGCGTAGCGTCTCGATGGGGTCAGGCAGCAAGTACTTGGGGTCGGGGTGAATTTCTAGTTTAAGCCAATCAGTTTCGAGCGCTTCGCGGGCCAGCTGCGCGGCAAAAACGGCTTCCTTAGCTGTGCGCACGCCCGAGGTATTGGGTAGCAAGCTGAACTGCGGGTGCCCAAGGTGCCGCAGAATATTGTCGTAGGCATTAGCCACGTCCACGCGCTTCAGCGCTACCGTCACTAGCTCCGAACCGGAGGCCAGCAAGGCTTCCTCCATCAGGGCCGACGAGCTGAACTTACCAGTGCCCGTAAACAAGCGCGACGTGAACGTGCGGCCAGCAATTACTAATGGTTGCGTTTTCATACGGTTGCGAGTGATTGAGGCTTAGCAACTTCTTTTATAAAAAGCGTAGCGGTCGCTGCCGGGTCGGCCGCTCCCCCAATGGCGCCCGATACAGCCACGCCATGCAAGCCGGTAGCTAGCAGCGGTGCCACATCGGCCAGCCCTACCCCCCCAATGCCAATGATGGGCGTCGTGAACTCAGCCGCTTGGTAGTCCGCAAAAATCTCGGCGTAGCCCGCTAAGCCCAGAATTGGGCTCAGGTTCTGCTTGGTGGTGGTGAAGCGAAACGGCCCGAGGCCGATGTAGTCCACCCCAGCCGCTACTAGTTCCTCAATGTCGGCAAAGGTGTTAGCCGTGCCGCCAATGATAAAATCCGGCCCCAGCAAGGTGCGCGCCTCGGCCGGGTTCATGTCTTGCTTGCCCAAATGCATCCCTTCGGCTTTGATTTCCAGCGCCAGCTGCGGGTTGTCGTTGAGGATGAACACAGCGCCGTATTGCCGACAGACTTGTTGAGTTTCCAGTGCCAACTGTTTCCAGGTGGGGTAGGGCGTGTTTTTCACCCGCAGCTGCACCCAGCGCACGCCGCCTTGGCAAGCCAATTCAGCACCCTGGGCATTGGTGGTGATATAGTGCAGATTGCTGATTTTCATAAGGCTAGTTTGCCGAGTGGTATCCTAAGAGCGTCTCATTGCTGCCCAAAAATGCGGCGGTGTAAGCCTTGCCGAGGTGGCAGGCATCCACCAGATTCTTTCCCTTGACTAGCTGGGCCAGCACAGCTGCCGACAGCACGCAGCCGCTGCCGTGCTTCTCGCCGTGCGGCAGGCGCGGAGCCGCAAACTCGTGCTGAGCACTGTGCGCCAGCAGCAAGTCGGTAGCCAGCTGGCCTTCATCGTGCCCACCCTTGAGCAGCACTGGGCAGTAGGCGCTGAGGACGCCAGCCGCTGCAACCGCTGAGGTATTAGGCCACAGGCGTAGCACTTCGGGCCGATTAGGCGTGATGAGCGCCAACTCGGCACAGATGGCTTGCAGCAGCGCCCGGTTTGGCTGCGGGTGAAATTCATAGCCAGCCGTAGCCTTCAAGACGGGGTCCCAAATAAGCTGTACTGTTGGGTTTTGCACCTTCAGCCAATGAATTAGCTCTAGCAGCAGGGGTAGGCTTTCGATTAAACCAATTTTGACGAACCCCACCGGGAACCGTGCTAACAGTACTTGGATTTGGTCCTGAATGTCGGCTAGCGGCACCCAGCTCACCCGCTCGAAGGCCACATCGTTCTGCACCGTGAGTGCAGTACAAGCGGCCAACCCGTACACTCCATTGGCCTCCATCGTCTTGACAT
>CALMOO010000706.1 GCA_937871705.1 uncultured Hymenobacter sp. | reverse complement strand
AGCAAACGGCGCCGTGTAGTTTACGCCGAACAAGGCCACTTCGCGCTTGGTTTTCTGCCAGCGCAACACGCCTTTGGCATCCACAAACACGTCGCCCTGCGGGGTTTGGGCCCGCAGGAGGGGGGTAGGGAGCAGCGCTAATAGTGCCAGCAGCAGGCGCAAAGAGCAGTAATTTCTCATAAAACTTTTCCAAAAAAGAACGTCATGCTCATCTGACGTCCGCCTGTCGAAGCATCTTTAACACGAGCGTAATCCTGATTAATAAGATTATTCTCGTGGTAGAGCCGCTTCGACAGGCGGACGTCAGATGAGCATGACGGAAGGATAAATAAGCCTAAGTGCCAGCCTTTTAGTGCGTTGCCTCGCTCTCGTGGTAGCTCACCAGGTCATCGATGGGCGAGCGGATGATTTTGCCCACCTGCATGCCGTGCTCGTTGGCCACCTGCGCCAGCGCATCGCGGAAGTTGTAAGCCACCGAGCCAATGCAGTTGAAGCTATAGTTTTGGTAGCTAGGATAGTGGCGCACGATATTCTGGAAGAAAGCCTGGAACGACTCGACCACAATCTGGCGGCAATAGCTCACGTTGTTGTGGTCGTAGGCAAACTTGGCGAAGCTGGCCAGAAAGCGATTGGGCAGCGGCTGGTTGTAGAGCTGGTCAATAATATCGTTGCGCGAGCCCAGCTCGTACTCCACCCGCAGGGCTTCTTGCAAGCCGTCGGGCAGCAGCTCGCGCATGTAGTCGCGCAGCAGGCGCTTGCCCAAGAAGGAGCCCGAACCTTCATCGCCCAAGAAATACCCCAGCGAATCAACGTTATAGGTTATTTTCTGGCCGTCATAGATGCACGAGTTGGTGCCCGTGCCCAGGATGGCAGCAAAGCCTGCCGAGTGGCCCAGCAGCGCGCGGGCGGCGGCCAGCAAGTCTTCGGTCACTTCTACCTTGCTGGCGTTCGGAAACAGCTGGCGCAGAGCGGCGGCAATTACCTCGGCCTTAGCCGGGCTCGATACGCCGGCCCCGTAGAAGTAAATTTCGGTTACCTGCTGGCGGGGGGGGGTGTCGGGCAGGTTTTTCTGGAGCGATGCCACAATGGCCGGTGTGCCCACAAAATCCGGGTTGTAGCCCTCGGTGTTGAAATATACCCGCTGGCCCTTGTCGGAGAGCTGGCACCAGTTCGTTTTGGTCGAGCCGCCGTCGGCGATTAGTATCATGGTGGGAAAAACAAAAGTGAAGGGGCGAAATTAGTTGTCAGTTGCTAGTTGTCGGTAGTTAGTTGTCAGCACTAATTTAGGTAAGACTAACAACCGACAACCGGCAACTCACGAATGAACCGAGGGCAGCAAGTCAATCCAGCCATCTTCGCTCACTACCACGGCCAGGCAGGGGTAGGGCGACGAGCTAACGTAGCGCACGGCCGAGTTGTAGCGCGCCCCGCGGCTGCTATCGCCTTTTTCCGTGGCCTGCCCATCCAGAATTACCCCAATGGCGTAGCACACGCCGCTGGGCTCGATGAGCACAGCCCCGTCGATGCTCGAGGCCTGCCGCAGCACGGGCGGCGTCATAGGCCGGGGCACCACCCGGAAGCACTGCCGCCGTAGGCGCTCGGCCTCGGGCCGGGCCCCGGCCGAGATGCACAGCATAGTGCCCTGGCTTTGGCTTGAGGCTTCGAGGGCCAGCTCCCAGAGGTAGGCAATGTCAGCGTCCGACAAGTCGGGGAAAACCTGGCGGGTAGCGCGGGCAAAGTTATCGGCCTGCACCTTGCTCTGGGGCAGGCGCGGCGTGTTGCTGACCACCCGCATGAGGGTGTGGCCGCCGTGGCGCAGCTCCCAGCCGTAGTGGTTGGTAAACTGCACGGTGGCCAGCGGCTCGTGCTGCGGGTGGTTTTCGTCCACGGCGTAGCCCAGCCCAAACACGTGCGAGGCATCCGACACCAGGCCGGTGCGGCCTTCGGTCAGCTCCAGCAGCTTGCGGATGGAGCGGTGGTCGCGCAGGGGCACAGGGGCCTCTAGGGTCAGCACCGGCACGATGGCGGCGTGGTGGCGCCGGGCCAGCAGCATGGTGCCCTGGCCCTCGCCGCCCTCGTGGCGCAGGGCCGCAATGCCCAGGCAAGCATCGTAGAGGCCGTGGGCGCTGCCCGGCGAGATGCGCAGCATCAGGCGGCGGCCCGCCCCGCGCAGCACCTCGTTGTAGTCGCGGTCGAGCACCGGCTGCTCATTATCCGCCGTATCGGCCTCGCGCAGGGCGCGGGTGCACTCCTGCAAAAACTCCAGCACCGCCGCGTGGGGCAGCGAGGCCGGCCGGGTGGGCGAGGCTTTGCCCGGCAGCGTGTAGTAGCCGTTGTAGGGCCCGGCAGCCAGCTGCACCACCAGCACCACCAAGTAGCCATTGAGGTTGAGGGGGGTAGAGCAGAACGAGCGGCGGGCCTCCTGGCGGTGCTCTACCAGCTCGACCAGCGTTTGCTCGGTGGCGCGGCACACCAGCTCGTACCAGTGCTGCTTTTCCATGCGGTCGTGGTCCTGCGGGTGCAGGTGGTACACGTTGTCGCGCGGGCCAATGTCGGCTTCGAGCGAGTTTGCCAGCGTTTTGATACTGGCAAAATCCTGAGGACCGTAGCGCAGGGTAGGTGGCTCGACTACCACGCTGTGCGGCGCGTTTTCTTCGCGGCCTGATGCCAGGCCCAGCAGAAAGACTTCGGGCCGCAGGTTACGGTCGAGCAGATTAAAAATACCTTCGGCAAAAAGCTGAGCCGAAACGCGAAACAAGCTTTGGTGTTCCCACATAGGGGGCAGAGAAGAGGCAGTGGAGCCGGCTAAGGGCAAGGCCGGCAGGGCTAAAGATGCGCCGCATGGGCTTCTGGTCCCTTCTACTACGGCAAATTGAATTAAACAGTAACGTTTAGGTGCATATATGAGTTAAAGTGTGGACAAAAAAGGGTATCTTCGGGGTAAGCACCACCCGCCCCGGCCACCATCCCGCCCACCCTCATCCGGCTTAGCCTATGTTCTTTATCGACATGCTCCTGGTTATGGCGGTGGCCATCTCGTTTATTCCCATCATGACCGGCTACTGCGCCTACTCGCACGGCCGCTCGTTCTGGCTCTGGTTTGCCCTGGGCTGGCTGCTACCCATCGTGTCGTTTCTGCTGCTGCTGGCCCTCGTGGCCCGCGACCAGCTCGACCCCGGCCGCCGCCTGCTCAACGAAGCCCGTCTTATTTTGCGAGACGCGGAAGATAAGCGCGTGATAAAGGAGTAACCTTCCCGCGTACCCAGTCCCTACCCCCTCCTCCGCAGCGCATCGCCGCCCACCAGGCAAGCCGCGTGCTTACCGCCGCACCAGCAGCCGCAGGGCCTGGCTGCCCGTGCGCACCAGGTAAACACCGCTGGGCAAGCCAGCCGGCAGCGTTAGCTCGGCGGTGCCCGCAGCGTCGGTGGTGGCAGTAGTCACCAGGCGGCCCAGCGCATCAAGCACTTGGATGGCCGCGCTGGCCGGCGCACCCACCAGGGTAGTAGTAGCGGCCTGCGCCGGGTTAGGAAACAAACTTGGCCGCGCTGCCTGGTCCAGGAGCGCCACCGCTCGCACCGGCGAATAGGAAAAGCGGCCATCCAGGTCTACCTGGCGCAGGCGGTAGTAGAGCCGGGCGGCGCCCGCCGGCAAGGCTGCATCGGTCAGGCCATAGCGGTGCGCGGTACCGCTGGTGCCCGCCGCCGCTACCTGCTCAATGGCGCCAAAGGCAGCCCCATCGAGGCTGCGTTCCACGGCAAAGTAGGCGCTGTTCTGCTCCGATGCCGTAGTCCAGCCCAGGCGCACGGCGGCCGGGCCTTCAGACACGGCCGTGAAGCTGACCAGCTGCACCGGCAGCGGCGCGGGGGGTAGGGACACCGCCACGTCGCGGATTTCAAAGTTGAGGTTTGTGCTGGCAGCTACCGTGTTGCCAAGCTGAGTGGCGACGCCGGTAGCCAAGTCGAGGCGGTAGAAGTTGCTGGCGCGGGAGCCGTTGGGGCGCACGGCCGTTACTTCCGTCAGGTAGCCCACGTTTGTGTTGGTAGCCAAGTTGTAGGCGATATCCAGCCCCACAGCGTCGGGAGTGCCGAGGCCGTACGTACCCGGCGACGACCCGCCGGTAATAAGCAGGGTAGTCGTGAGCGGCGCCGTGAGGATGCCATCATTAAGTGGGCTTTGCACGGTTAGCAAGCCGCTGCGGTAGTCCAGGGCATAAAGGGTGGTGGCCGAGCTGCCGCCCACATACGAGTTGGTGTACGCCACGGCCGCCACCTGCACCGTGGCCGGCGCGCCGCCCGCGTACGCCAGCGCGCCGTCAGTAGCCACCAGCGCGCCATCGGCGGGGTTGAGGCGGTAGTCGGCGCTGGTAGTGCTGGTAACCCGAATCACGTCGTTGACCGGGTCAAAATCAAACCCGATGCGGCGGCTGGCATCGCCCAGCTCCAGCCGGATGGGCGCGCCGACGGGCGTTGCGGCATTAGCGTCGGGGTCTAGCGTGTAGAGCTGCGTGTTGCTACCCCCCGTTGCGCCATCGTAGCCCAAGGCATATAGTTGATTATCAATAGGCCGAAAATCAATGCCTACCAGCACCTGGCCGGGCACAATCCCCGTGAGGGGAGGCGGGGCTGTCAGGGATAAATTAAGCGCGTGGCCATCAGTCGAGCTAATGGTAATCACCCCCTGGCTGTTTACCGGGGCGCCTCTAAAATTATTCCCTGTGATGGTGCCCAGGCCATAAATAGTTTGGGTAATCTGGGCTAAGCTGCGCACCGCAAGCAGTAGCCAAAAGGCAAGTACCAAGGGCGTTTTCATGCCCTTAAAGTACAAAAATTTACTCATATAATAATGAGCTTATTTCCCCTCGTTAAGCCCGCACATGCGTGCCAGCAGCCCCACGGCTAGCGGCGCTGGCGGGCTGGTAGTGAGTGGCCTGCATCTGTAGTTTCAGAGCCTCGTGAGAAGCCGGCTTCCGTTAATTGCGCACAACTGCCGGCCAGTAGCGGTAGCCTCATTGCTGCGCTACCACCGTGCCGGCATTTGTCCCCGGTGCCATGGCCTTCACATTGTCGCGGTAGTGGCGGTCGATGAGCTTGTGGTAGGGGTCGACGCCAGCTTTGGCGGGCTTGGCATCGACCACGAAGGTGAGCACGGTTTGGGGCTGCGTAAGCTTGATTTTCTTGAAAAACAACGGCTTGCCACTTGCATCGAAGTCTTCGGTTTTCTTGACCTGGTCGGGGCCGAAGATGCCAACATCCACGTAGTCATTCAGCTTCACGGGCGTTTCGTTGCCGAGGCTGTCGGCGCGCATTTTGGCCGCGCGCAGGGTCAGGCGCACGGTGTACTTGCCATCGGGGCGCGGGGTGTAGGTAGCGTCGTCGAGCTGGTTTTCGAAGAGCGTTATCATCTCAAACATGTCGTGCACCACGTATTGCAGCGAGTCGGGCGTGGCTTTTTTAATATAGCTCACCAGCTCGGCGGTGTTGGGGTAGGGCCGGGTTTGGTAGCGCGTCTTGGCCAAAAAAGCCTTGATGGCGCCGTTCAATTTATCCTCCCCAATGTAGTCTTGCAGGGCAAAAAACACCATGCCGCCCTTGTTGTAGTGGATGTAAGGTTGGTTTTCGACCAGCATCAGCGGCAGCTCCTTCTTGCGCTCGTCGCGGCGGCCGCGCAAGTACTGGTCCAGCTCGTCGCGCATGCGCTTCTGCATGAGCGGGCCGGAAAACTCGTGCTTGCACGTCATCAGCGACGCGTATTCGGCCAGCGACTCGCTCAGCATCGACGAGCCCTGCACCTGGCCGCCCACCACCTGGTGGCCCCACCACTGGTGGCCCAGCTCGTGGTTGGTGATGAAGAACACGCCATCGGGTCGGCTAGGGTCGCGCAAATCGGAGATGAAGCCCGCGCTTTCCGACGTAGGAATCGTGTTCGGGAAGCTCTGGGCAAAGCTCTTGTAGCGCGGAAACTCCTGGATGCGCACCTGCCGGTACTGGTAGGGCCCGAAGGCAGTGGTGTAGTACGCCAGCCCTTTTTTGAGGGCTTCGACCATGCGCGGCACGTTGTAGGCGTGCGCGGGGTGGTAAAACACCTCAATTGCCACCGCCTGCCCAGTGGCGGGGTCGCGCCACTCGTCGCGCCGCACGGCGTAGCGCGCGCTCTGG
>CALMOO010000705.1 GCA_937871705.1 uncultured Hymenobacter sp. | reverse complement strand
CTTCACGGCCGCTGGCCAGAACTACGACGCGCTCTACGCGGCGGCTAACAAACCAGGCTTCCGGGGCCAAGCGCTGGGCTTGAACCTGACGACCACGCTGCACAATAAAATCACGCTCAAGACGTCCAAAAACGTGGTGGCCGTGCTGCCCGGCACTACCCGCCCCAAGGAGTATATTATCTACTCGGCGCATTGGGACCACTTGGGCATTGGCCCGGCCATTGCCGGCGACTCGATTTATAACGGCGCCCTCGACAACGCCAGCGGCTGCGCCGGCCTACTGGCCATCGCCAACGGCTTTGTGCAGGCAAAGGAGAAACCCGCCCGCAGCATTGTATTTCTGGCCGTGACGGGCGAAGAGCAGGGCCTGCTGGGCTCGGATTACTACGCCCAGCACCCGCTCTTTCCGGTGGCTAGCACCGTGGCCGATATTAACATGGACGAGCTGCTGGCCTTCGGGCCCATGCGCGACCTCACCATCACGGGCTACGGGCAGTCGGACCTCGACGACTACGCCCGCGCCTCCGCCAAGGAGCAAAACCGCTACGTCATTCCCTACCAGCACCCCGAAACCGGCAGTTTCTACCGCTCCGACCACTTTAGCTTCGCCAAGGTGGGCATCCCGGCGCTCTACGCCAGCGGCTCGTTCGATAGCCGCCTGCATGGCAAAGCCTTCGCCGAAAAGCAGCGCGAAGACTTTGAGGCCAAAAACTACCACCAGCCTTCCGACCAGTACGACCCCAAATGGGACCTGCGCGGTGCCGCGCAAGATGCGCGCGTGCTATTTCGCATCGGCCAGCGATTGGCTAGTGAAACGACTTTTCCGAATTGGAAATCGGACTCCGAATTTCGGGCAGTCCGGGAAAAGAGCCGGCCAAAGTAGTCGCCAGGCAAGAGGCAATACCCTTGCGTTGACTACTCGGTAAATAACGAGCAAACGCTACCTGACTCGTATTAAAATCCCTCAGCTGTGCCTATCGAGGAGGTTACGGCTGGGGGATTTTTTAGTGCGAAGCGCTACTTTTCCCCTTCATTCAGTGAGAGGGGGTAGGCGACATAAATTAAGCGCTTATCTACTTGGCCTTCTGCAAGTACAAGAGTGTAGTCCGGTAGGGCTTCGCCGGCGAATACTTGTCATTTATGATAAAGTAGCCCTCCTTGTAAGCGGCAATTCCTTCCCAGTTGTAGCTGCTGTACTGCTCGGGAAACTCCCAGACGGGCTGCCAACTGATGCTGGCTCCTTTAAGCTCAATATCGATGAGCCGGCAGTAGTTTTTAAAAACACCTTTGTCCCTGATGAGCCTGGCATTGAGCAAGTCGGCCGCGGGGGTTCGATAGACGGTGTCTTGGCCCTCACCCTTAAAAAAGTAGTTGATGGCCGTGAAGTGGCTCTTGCCAGTCGCCGTAATGTCGGTGAGGCGAAAAGGCAGTTGGTCGAAGGGCAGTTGGTGCGCAGTACTCGTGCTTCGCAGGCGACGGCTATCGTATGCGTAAGCGTAGTTCTTGCTCGGGAAAGAGTTGAACTCAAAAAAAGTAACAAGCTGCTTGCCTAGTTTTGCCAGTGCCTCAAAGCCAGCGTTATAAATGTGC
Source organism: uncultured Hymenobacter sp. (assembly GCA_937871705.1). Taxonomy (GTDB): domain Bacteria; phylum Bacteroidota; class Bacteroidia; order Cytophagales; family Hymenobacteraceae; genus Hymenobacter. The sequence continues at coordinate 4,013 of CALMOO010000705.1, read as the reverse complement.
GAGCCATCGGTCGCCAGCGGCTTGGGCACTGGCACTAAGCAGGTAGTATCCAGTACTACCGCGCCAGCACGCAAGTGGCCTTTGAGCAGGTAGCAATTGGTGGAGGGGGTAGCCGTTTCGACCGAGAGATACACCTCATCTTTCGTTATCGATAAGGCCTCCAGGCCCTCGTAGCTCTGCCCCACCTGCTTCATTTTAGCCCGCAACGTGGCCAGGTTGATGATGGGGAGCTTGCGAAAGGGCAAGACGTACGCCGTATCAGTCAGCTTGCGGTCTAGGTCGGCTAGCTGCACCGTATACAACTTAGCCTCAGCGTTATCCTGCAGCCGGCTTTCCGACATCAGAAACAGGCGGCCCCCGCTTATTGCCAGTCCGGAGAACTGATTATCGTAATATTCAAGCTCTTTTGGAAGCGAAAGACTACGAACCGTAAACTGTGGCTGCTGCGCTAGGGCAGGCAGGCAGCTGCAGCTAAGCAGCAGCGTTGCCAGATAATTCATGTTGCTGAAACGCTTTTAAGGATATACTTGGCTATCAATGAAGAAAAAGGGGGTAGGACGTCTTTTCTCCTCCTAGCTTACGACCTGTGCTAGCCCTACCCCACCGCCGCCACCGGCACGGCGTGCAATATCAACCACACCAGCTCGCGCAGGATTTCGCCTTCGTCCATGCTGCCGCTCTCAATGCCTTTGCTCTGCGCATCGGCCCGGCGAATGAGGTGAATGAGGTCGATGGTGCGCTCGGGGCTGAACTGGCGCTGCGCCTGCTGGTACTCTTTCTGGGCAAACTTGTTGATACCCAGCTTCTGCATGTCGGCATCCGACGGGTTGGGCCCGGCCTGGTGCAGCATAAGCAGGCGCGTGAAGAAGGTGAAGAGCAGCGTGAGATTGGGAATGAGCGGATTGGCTTTGGGATTGGCGGCAAAGTGCGTGAGGATGCGGTTGGCCTTTAGCACGTCGCGCTGTACCAGGGCACGTTGCAACTCAAAGATATTGTACTCTTTGCTGATGCCCACCATGCGCTGCACCAGGTCTTCGTCGATGGCCTGGCCGGCCTTTACGTTGAGCAGCAGCTTATTTACTTCATTAGCCAGCCGGCCCAGGTCAGCGCCGATGTACTCGGCCAGCAAGGCCGTGGCTCCGCCCGTAATTTGCTGCTTGCGCGCCCGCACGTAAGCCGTGAGCCACTGGGGCACCTGGCTGTCGTAGAGCTTCTTGCTGGTCATCAGCACTACGCCGGGCGCGTCTTTGCTGGCCAGCAGCTTGCCCAGCTTCTTGCGGCTATCAAGCGTTTTGTGCTTGTAGCAAAGCACCAGCACCGTGCTGGCGAGCGGGTTTTTGAGGTAGGCTTCCAGAAAAGGCCAGGCTTTTTCGCTCTCCAAATCGGCTACGGCCTGCGCCTCTTTCACGATAACGACCGAGTAATCGCTCATCATCGGAAACCGCTTGGCCTGGCCCAAAATGCCCGCCGCATCAATGTCTTTGCCGTAGAGCACGGTTTGGTTGAAGCTGCGCTCCGACTCGGGCAGCACCGAGCTTTCGAGCGCGTCGGCCACGGTATCAATAAAATACGGCTCGTCGCCCTGCAGAAAATACACCGGCTGAAACTGCCGCTGCTGCACTTGTTTCAGAATGGCGTCGGCTTCTAGTATCAAGGAGAATAAAATGTAAGGGCTACCAAATTACCGGATTGGCAAGGTCAACAAAGGTAAAACACTGGCTTTACCTTTGCCTCTCGCTTGTGGCTGCCTTATTTACCAATAACGGTCAAGCTGAGCTTGCCGAAGCAGCTCGCTGGCCTCGTTGAACGATAGCGTTAGCGCTGCATGCGAGCTGCTTCGGCAAGCTTAGCCTGACCAAGCGAAGAAATTAATTGCCTACTAGAGTCCCTACCCCCTTGAATTTACTTGACGAACTCCGCTGGCGCGGCATGTACCACGATGCCATGCCTGGCACCGCCGAGCACTTGGCCCAGCACGCGCCCGTATCGGGCTACATCGGCTTCGACCCCACGGCCGCTTCGCTGCACATCGGCAACCTGGCCACCATCATGCTGCTCGTGCACTTGCAGCGCGCCGGCCACCGCCCGGTAGCCTTGGTAGGCGGCGCCACCGGCATGATAGGCGACCCGAGCGGCAAATCAGCCGAGCGCAACCTATTGGACGAAACCACGCTGCGCGCTAACCAAACCGGCATTCGGGCGCAACTCGAAAAATTCTTAGACTTCAACGACTCGCCCACCGGCGCGGTGCTCGTCAACAACTACGACTGGTTCAAGGAGTTCAGCTTCCTGGGTTTCCTGCGCGATGTGGGCAAGCACCTCACGGTGAACTACATGATGAGCAAAGAATCGGTGAAGCGGCGCATCGGTGGCACCGAGGAGGGTAGCAGCGGGGGTAGCGAAGGCATCAGCTACACCGAGTTTAGCTACCAACTGCTGCAAGGCTACGACTTCTTCCACTTGTACAAGGAGCTTAATTGCACTTTGCAGATGGGTGCCAGCGACCAGTGGGGCAACATCACGACCGGCACTGAGCTGATTCGCCGCCTCGGCGGCCCCGACGACAAGGCCTACGCCCTCACCGGCCAGCTCATCACCAAAGCCGACGGCACCAAGTACGGCAAGTCGGAAACCGGCACCGTGTGGCTCGACCCGGCTCTGACCTCGCCCTACCAGTTCTACCAGTTCTTTCTGCGCGCCGAAGACGCCGATGCGCCCCGCCTCATCCGCGTATTTACGCTACTCAGCCAGCCCGAAATCGAGGCCATCGAAGCTGAGCACGCCCAGGCGCCACACCTACGCACCCTGCAAAAAGCGCTGGCCAAGGACGTAACCATCCGGGTGCACTCCGAAGCTGCCTACGAAGCAGCCGTGGCGGCCTCGCAAGTGCTCTTTGGTGGTGGCGACCTAGCGGCGCTCGACGAAGCTACGCTGCTCGATGTGTTTGCCGGCGAGCCGCAGCTCGATGTCGCAGCCACTCAGCTCGCTGAAAATGATATTATTACGCTGCTCAGCGATAGCACCGGCAACCAAGTATTCGCCTCTAAAGGCGAAGCTCGTAAGATGGTCCAGAACGGCGGCCTCAGTATCAATCGCCAGAAAGTCAGCAATCCGCAACAGCCCGCTATCGAGCTGCCATTGCTGCTGGGCAAGTACCTGGTAGTGAAAAAAGGCAAGAAGCACTTCTTGCTCAAACAGCACTAATCTCCGGTTCGGCAGCCAGTGCGGCCCTACCCCCCTTCGGCGGCTCGTACCGCTGGCAGCCCATGGAAAAGCCCCGCTAGCAGGCGGGGCTTTTTTGGTGTAATTCCAGCCGTGAAATCAGCATAAGCTAAATACCAGTGCGAGATGACGGTTAGCTTAGCTGCTTCGCAAGGCTGGATTACTTCTTCTTAGCAGCCGGAGCGGCCTTCTTAGCAGCTGGAGCCGCCTTTTTTGCAGCAGCCGGAGCAGCTTTTTTGGTAGCCGCTGCGGGAGCAGCAGCGCCATCTTTAGCCGAGTTTTTCTGGTTCTGCACGTCCAGGCGAATTTGCTGCGCCATGTTCTTCAGCTCCTGCATTCCCTTGCGCACGCGGGTGCCAGCGGCAGCATTCTGCTTGTCGTACGACTTTTCGAAATCGTCTTCCAGGCCGCTGATGAGGTCTTTAAGTTGGTTGAAAGGGTTAGCCATGAATGTTGGTTGGAATTGGGTGAGAAGAGGTAATTGTGCTTACGCGGCCCTAATATACAGGGCCTTTCTACGCGGGCAACTTTTTACAGTTTTTCTTAAAACCGCATTTCTAGCCCAGCAAGGCCATTTTTCTGCTAAAAGTGACGGTTTCGTGAAAACAAGTCGCAAACAACAACATAGAAAAATCCTATAAAGCAATATGCCGGCCGCTCGTGAGAGCGGCCGGCATACGCCAGAATTGCAGCTAACTACAAAAGGCTTAGGTTGTAGCAGGCTGCTTACTGTAGAGGCCTTTATCGAGCTTAGTGGCGATGGCTTCGAAGGCCGTAATGGTAGCCTGCAC
>CALMOO010000704.1 GCA_937871705.1 uncultured Hymenobacter sp. | reverse complement strand
GCGCCAGGACCGCACCAGCGTGTCGCTGCTGTTTCCGAAGCCGCTCGACCCGAATACGACGTACTCGTTCAACTTTCGCAAGGCCATTGTCGACATCACCGAGAGCTTGCCAGCCAAGTACGAGGCCCTGAGCTTTAGTACCGGCCCCACCCTCGACTCGGCCCGGGTGCGCGGCACCGTCACGAACCTGCTCACTAACCACCTCGCGGGCGATGCCAGCGTGGGCCTCTACCGCGTGGCCGACACGGCTGGCGTGCGTCGAGGCCAGCCCTACTACCTCACGCGCACCGATGCAAAGGGCAATTTTGAGTTGAATTTCATCAAAGTTGGGCAGTATAACCTCTACGCCTGGACCGATAAAAACAACAATGGCCGCTTCGATGATGGCGAGAGCATCGCCTACCTGCCCGGCCCTATTCAGCTCACCGACACCACCCGGGCCCGCGCCTTGCTGCTCACGCGGCCCGACCGCCAACCGCCGCGCCGCACCAGCGTCGAGAGCACAGCCAGCCAAATACGCCTGCACTTCAACGAAGGCCTGCGGGCGCTGACCTTAACGCCGGTAGGGGGGGTAGGCGCCCCTGCGCCCGGTACGCCCGGCGTGCAAGATGCCGTGCTGCTTGGCGAGGGTGGCCACACCGTCGTGCTCTATAAGACTACGGCTCTCGCAGATGGGCGCTACCTGGTAGCCGCCACCGATAGCGCCGACAACACAACCCGCGACACCTTAAATGTGCGCTTTCCGGTGCCCAACGCGGCCGCCAAAAAGACGCCGCCCAACCTCACCAATGTGGAAGGCAACCCACGGGCCGTGTTCCGGCAGGGGCAGCTGCGGTTTCGCTTTCCGGTGCCCGTGGTCCTGGCGGCGGGCCAGCCTTTCGGCACGCTAGTCGAAGACTCGCTCAAGCGCCGCCCGCTGCGCCTGCCTACCGACGGCACCCTCAGCCCCGACCGCACGCAGCTGACGGTGACGCTCGACACTAAGGCGCTGAAAAAGATTGAGATTAACCTCGACAGCACCGTTATTACCAGCATTACGGGCCAGCGGCTCGGCCTCAAGCCCCTGCGCTTCACCGTCAGCGACATCGACCCCAATGGCGTACTAATGGGGCCTATCGAAACCAAAGTAGCGCAGTTTGACTTGCAGCTGCTCGACGATAAATACCAGGTGGTGCGGCAAGTGCGCTCGCCTAAAGGGCGCTACCGCTTCGACCGCCTGCCGCCCGGCAACTACCGCTTTCGCGTGCTTATCGACCGTGATGGCGACGGCCGCTGGCGCGGCGGCGACCCCGCCCTGCGCCTACCCCCCGAGCCCGTGTACGTGTCGCCTACCTTGGTCAAGCTGCGCGCCAACTTCGAGTTAGAAGACAAGCTGGCTTTCTAAGCGCGCTGATACTTCAAGGCCCGAATTGAAACAGGAAGGCCCTGGCTTCTACCCGGAAGCCAGGGCCTTCTTGTTTCAAGGCTTTAGCAACTATTCCTGGGCCGAATGCACTGTCTACAGGCCCAGGAAGCTGGTTTCAAGTAGCTTATAACTAACGTAACTGCTTAACTAGGCGGCCATTGCTGCGAAATGCGGAGAGCTACTACTCCGCCGTTCCAGCCCTTGCAGGCGTCGGAAGCCTTCTTTTCCCCACGTTTTCAACACTCCAAAGCCGTTTTAACTGCCTTTGGTGGATAACTCAACCTTGATTCAAGTTACTGAGGGCACTTTTCACCGATTATGCACAGGTTATCCACCAGGTTATCCACTGCCGAGCGCTGCTGTGGGCAAAACCGTGGATAAGTGTGGGGAAAGCTGTGCGTAACCCGTGGATAACTTGGGGGTAACTTTCTTTGGTAGCGTAGCCTCCAGCACAGTAGCCAGGCACTGTGGATAACGGTGGATAACTCTCCACGGCCAGCAACACTATCAACACCTGCCCTACCCTGTGGATTGTGGAAACGTGGATAACCAATGTGAATAGTGGATAACTAAAATAACGTGTTGTTAATCAGTAAAATGATATTCACAATGCCTGTGGATAGGTAGTGGATAAGCCGGTAGTTGTGCACTTGTTATCCACGCTGTTGATAACTCTTGAAAGTTGTTAACTTATCCACTGCCCTGATGGATGGAGATTAAAAAAGACTTTTAAAAAAAGAAATTAATTAAACTTATTAACGTGTGGAAAACTTCGGCCGGTTGGCGTTTCCGTGGCCGGGGCCAGTTCCTACTCTTCGAAGCTGTGGCCTTCGCAAACCCAGTCGCAACCCGGGCACCTCAAAAAACGAACAATGAGAAACGCGCCTCGAAAATGCCATTCGACTACAACCTCGATTTCCGCACCGTAGACTTTCGCCAGCACCCCGAGCTCTACCGCGTGGGCCGGGGCGAGCAGGGCGTGCTGCTGGTGCAGCCCTACAAGGGCGAGATTCTGCCCCACTGGCGCTTCCGCGACGCGGCGGCGGCCCAGGAGTCGTCGGCCGCTATTTGGGGGCTGCTGGAGGCTTATCTGAAGGCCGAAGACTTTGTAGGCGCCGACATGGCCCGCAAGTTTTTGCAAATGGGCTACACCCGCGCCCGGCGCTATGCCAACCACGCGGGCGGCAAAAAATACGCGGGCCCCGTGCCCGCCGACAAAAAGGGCCAGAGCGGCGCTCACGGCCGTGCCGAGCTGCCCAGCACCGACCAGCCTGACCCCGACAAAGTAGCGGCCGCCGCCATTTTTAAGCAAAAATGGGATGAGGCCGTGGCCTTACCCGAGTACCAGCGCCAAAAAGCCGCCTTCGAGGCCCAGTATGGCAAATGAGGGGGGTAGGGGCGTTATGCGAGCCACCCGTTGCCTGGCAAGTTGAAGCCTACCCCACACCTCACCCCTAACCTACCTTTGTTACTATCAAAAACCCACCTTTTGTATGAATCCGCAGACGACCCCCAACAGCATCGAAGAAAACGAAATTATTTTGGGCACCGGCATGGGCCCGCTGCGCTTCGGCATGACCATGGACGAAGTGCGCACCCTGGTGGGCGAGCCCGAAGAAATAGAGGAGTCAGAAGACGAAGACGACTTTGAGCACCAAGCCTGGAACTACTACGAGGACGAACACTTGCTGTCGCTCTATTTTGACCGCGAAGACGACTTCCGCCTGAGCTGTATCGAAACCGACAACCCCGGCCTGCGGCTGTTTGGCGAGCCCATTCACGGTCGAAACATTGAGCAGGTGCAAAGCCTAATGCAGCGCCACGGCGTACCCCAGGCCGAACTCGAAACTATGGAGGGCGGCGAGGTACGGCTTTCCTACGAGAAGTCGATGATAGACTTATACTTTGAAGAAGGCCAGTTACAATTTGTTAACTTCGGCGTGTTCATAAACGACGATTTAGAAGTGCAGTGGCCACGTAGCTAACAAGCTGTGGGAAAGTAGAAATTTGAAAAGGTTTCTTCTTATTGTCCCATATAGGCGAAAGTTATCCACAAAAACCCGCTTTTTGGGTGTTGATAAGTTGATAACTCTGTGAAGCAGGGATTATTCACAGATTACTAACAACCCGGCTTCCCAAGCCTTATAGCAAAAAAGCCAACCCTAATCAGGTTGGCTTTTTGTTTTAGCTGTGCTCGCACGTAAAGTTGCAGGAGGTGCTTCACTGGCAGCTTCGCGCTGCTGGTGCTGCCCGGCCCCTACCCACTGATGGAGCGGAAAAGCAGGAACAGTCCGCCGGCCAGCACCATCGTCACGGGCAGCGTAAGCACCCAGGCCAGCGCGATGCTGCGCACCATCTGAGGGTTCAGGTTCTTGACGCCGCGATTGGCCACCATGCTGCCCGCAATGGCCGACGACAGCACGTGCGTAGTAGAAGTG
>CALMOO010000703.1 GCA_937871705.1 uncultured Hymenobacter sp. | reverse complement strand
CTTGAATACACGTTTAGCGGCAACGGCTGGCTCACCGAAACCCAGATTAAGGACGAAAACGCGCACTACGACCGTCGCGTGCTGGGCTTCCACACGCCGGGCCGCTTCGACAAGATATTGGACGTGGAGCACTGCTGGCTTCAGCGCGAGCCGAGCAATGAAATCCGCCTTTTTGTGCGCGATTACGCCCGCGAGCATCGCCTGCCTTTCGGCGATATGGTACGCCAGACTGGGTTGCTGCGCAACCTCATCATCCGCACCGCCGAGAGCACCGGCGAAACGATGGTGATTTTGCAGTGCTACCACGACGATGAGGCCCTCCTACCCCTGCTCGACGCGGTGTACGCCCGATTTCCCCAAATCACGTCGCTCAACTACGTGCTCAATAATAAGGGCAACGAAACCTTTCACGACCTCGACGTAGTGTGCTACCAGGGCAAGCCCTACATCGAGGAAGATATGGAAGGCCTGCGCTTCCGCATCGGCCCCAAGTCGTTCTACCAAACCAACTCCGAAGGCGCCTTCAACCTCTACAAAGTGGCCCGCGAGTTTGCTGAAATCAAGCCCACCGACCTCGTGTACGACCTCTACACCGGCGCCGGCACCATTGCCAATTTCGTAGCTCGCCAAGCGCGCCGCGTGGTCGGCGTCGAGTACGTAGAGCAGGCCGTGGCCGATGCTCGCGTAAACTCCGAAATTAATGGGGTAGGGAACACCGAGTTCTTCGCTGGCGACATGAAGGACATGCTCACCGAGGCCTTCACCAGCCACCACGGCCACCCCGACGTCATCATCACCGACCCGCCCCGCGCTGGCATGCACGAAGACGTGGTGAAGCGCCTCGTGGAACTGCGCACGCCTCGCCTCGTCTACATCAGCTGCAACCCCGCCACCCAAGCCCGTGACCTAGAATTGCTGGACGAAGTGTACAAAGTGACCCGCGTGCAGCCAGTGGATATGTTTCCGCACACGCATCACGTGGAGAATGTGGTACTGCTGGAATTGAAGCAAAATAATAATTAATTATTCATACTGATGCTTTTTCTTCAGGTATTTCAGGCTATAAGTTTTGGTTTCGACAATTTCAAGTTTGCTACTTTCGGATGCTGACTTAGCAGTCTTTCTGATGTAGATGCTATCACCCTGACATTTCACAATAATCATCTCCTTTCCCTCATCATACACCCCTAGATAAATTCTAAAATTGATTGAGTCTGTTAGGTATAATGAGTTCACATCACTTCCTAATGCACCCATACCATAGATAGTATAAACTTCCCCGTAAAGATTGCACGCACACCTATTAGGTTTATACTCGCAATAATTCACAGTGAATTTGTGGTCCTTTTTACTTTTCTTGTTTACACAACTTGTTAGCATTAAAAGCAAGAAAAATAATGTGTAATTTTTCATCAACAAGTTGTTGAGTGTGCATTGTTGCGAAAAGTTAATAAATAGTATATGGACTACTTCAACGACCCCGAGCTAAACGGCAAATATCTAGGCACGATTACCAAGGATTTTGCTACCGCCTCCGACACCATTAAGGAAGCCTCCTACCAAATCCGCAAACGCGAGATTTCGCAGTACCCGGTGTTTGTCTTTGCGCGCCAAATGGTGCAGCTCGGCAGCCTACTCATCAATGGCGACGAGCTGGAGTTGCAGTGGCACGTCTTCGCCTCGTACCTCGAAATTCTGGCCCAGCAAGGCATCGTGGACCCCGCGAAAATCGAAGATTTCCAAAGCACCTGGAAAAACCCCGATGAGTTTTGCTGCCTCTTCGTGGTGGATGAGGAGTTCACGAATTTCGTGTATATCCCCTACCCCGAAGACTAACCGCAGATTTAACAGATTAAACGGATTTCGCGGATACGCCCCTGCGGGTCTGACTACGCTAAGTTGCCAGTAGATTGATGTGGCAAGCAAGCGTAGTCAGCCCCGCAG
>CALMOO010000702.1:231-8584 GCA_937871705.1 uncultured Hymenobacter sp. | reverse complement strand
CTTCTACATCGGCCAGGATGCGGCCGCAGTGCTCACACACGATAATTTTCTTGTGCGAAATAATATCGGCCTGGCGCTGCGGGGGCACCGTGTTGAAGCAGCCGCCGCAGGCATCGCGGCGCACCAGCACCACGGCCAAGCGGTTGCGCATGTTGCCGCGAATGCGGTCGTAGGCCGTCAGCAAGCGGGCTTCGACGGGCTGGGTAGCAGTTTCGCGCTCCGTAACGAGGGTTTTTTCCTCCGCTTCGTTTTCGGCCACAATGGTGTCCAGCTCCGATTTCTTGGTGTCAAGGTCTTTGCGGCGCTCGTCGAGGCGCTGGCGCGTCACGTTGGCTTCGGTGTTGCGCTGCTCGATGAGGTACTGAGCTTCCTTGATTTTCTTGTCGGAAATCTGAATTTCCAGGCGCTGCAACTCTACTTCTTTGGCAATGGCCTCGTACTCGCGGTTGTTGCGGACGTTGGTTTGCTGCTCTTCGTAGCGCTTGATGAGGCCTTCGGCTTCTTTGGTAGCAGCTTTGCGCTGCTTAATTTGGTCCTGCAGGCCGCTAATTTCTTCGTCGAAGCGGCGCACGCGAGCTTCGTAGCCGGCAATCTCGTCTTCCAGGTCGCGGACTTCCTCGGGCAGGTCGCCGCGCACACGCCGGATTTCATCGAGCTGCGAATCAATGCGTTGCAGATTCAGCAGCGCTTCGAGCTTGGCGGAAATGGGCGCATCGGCCGGATTGACCACGGCGGCGGAGTTAGCAGTCATAATAAACGGGATTCGTGGGAGTTTCAGCGAATAAGACCGCAAAAGTACGACCGAACGCCGCCAGCAGCAAATCGCGGAAAATCTCGCCCGTAAACTGCTCGCTCTCAAAGTGGCCCACATCGCAGAGCATGAGCCGGCCTTCGGGCGCAAAAAACTCGTGGTACTTCACGTCGCCCGTCACGTAGGCGTCGGCCCCGGCTGCCACGGCCGCGCCGGTCAGGAAGCTGCCCGCGCCACCGCACAGCGCCACTTTTTTGATGGGTTGCTCGAACGCCGTGTACTTGACCACGGGCACACCCAGCACTGCCCTTAAGTGCGTTCGAAATTCAGCGGGGGGTAGGGCGTCGGGTAGCTCGCCCACCATACCGGCGCCTACGTCCTGGTGCTGGTTTTCGAGCTTTACGACCTCATAGGCTACTTCTTCATAGGGGTGCGCCTGGCGCAGTGCCGCCAGCACGGCGGCTTGCTGGTGCAGGGGTAGGAGCACTTCGAGCTTGATTTCGGACACGGCTTCGGGCTGGTGGGCCGCGCCGATAGCGGGCTGCGTGCCCGCGCCGGGTGTAAACGTGCCGGTGCCCGAAGTCTGGAAGCTACAATCTTGGTAGTCACCAACCTGGCCAGCGCCGGCCGCATACATGGCGCGCAGCACCCGGCCAGCCACGTCGCTGGCCTGGTCCTCGGGGCGGTTGGGCACGTAGGTGCTAAGGCGGCCTAGGGTGCCGGTTTTGGGGGCCAAAATGCGGGTATTCACCAGGCCCAGCTTCTCGGCGAGCTTAGCATTGACACCCTGGCGCACATTGTCGAGGTTGGTATGAGCGGCGTAAATGGCCACGTCGGCCTTGAGCGCGGCCATGATGGTTTGCTCAACCAAGCCCTTGCCGGTAAGGCGCTTGAGCGGCCGGAAAATGACTGGGTGGTGGCACAGCACCACGTTGCAGCCGCGCCGCACCGCCTCGGCCACCACGGCCGGCGTGCAATCGAGCGCAAGCAGCACGCCGGTTATTTCGGCGCCGGGCAGGCCGCATTGCAGGCCGGCATTATCGTAGCTTTCCTGGTAGGTGAGGGGTGCCGCCGCTTCGAGGAGGTGCGCCAGGTCTTGGATAGTAGGCATGGGTAGGAATTATATACTAGAATGTGCAGGCAATGGGTAAAAGGACGCCAGATGAGCATGACGTTCTTAAAATCTAAAAACGCCATCACTCGCTTTGAAAAAAGCGGTGGCTAAATAAGGCCGCCCAGTACCTCCACGTAGCGCGCTACATTCTCAGCCAGAAGCCGGCGCCGATACTGCATGAGAAAGCGCGGATGGTCAAGTATTTCGATGCGCTCGAACAACCCCAGCTCGTTGTTGAGCTTGGTCAGAAACTCGCCGTTGCGGCGGCCCAGGCTCACGGCCACGTCGCGGCGCAGGTGCAGCTGCTCGGCCTGCTGCGTCAGCGAGAGGCGCATATCGGCCCACAGGGCTTTGATGAGGGCGGGCGCGTCGTAGTAATTGTAATTTTTGCCGGCGTGCGTGAGCTCCAGCGGATACACCGAGCTAAGAAAAAAATGCTCGTAGAAGGGGGTAGGGCCACCCAGCTCGGCAATAAACTTATACACGAACTCGCTCGACAGCTCGCGGCGCTGCTTGGGCAGCGCGTGGCTGATGCCGCAGATGTCGGTGAGGGCCACCGGGTCGGTGAAGGCCACGCCCGTGCGGCCCCCGCCAAAGCGACCGGGGTTGATGCCGAAAACGCCAACGCGCTGATTATCAGTGCGGTAATATTTCTGCGCAAACTCGGTGAGAATGGCCGCTACGGCGGGGTCCTGGAAAGAGCTGCGGACTTCGACCGCGCCCGGCAGTGGGTCGGGGGGTAGGGGAAAGCTGCGCAGCAGGTGCAGCAGGCGCGCGGGAAAGTTCTGGGGCATGGGGCAAAGGTCGGCCCTGGATGCCGACCTTTGTCCCATGCTTCCTCCCTGGCCGGCCTGGCTGCTGCTCCCTTTTTCCTGGCTCTATGCCGCCGTGCTGGCGGGGCGCAACTGGCTCTACGACCGGGGCTGGAAGGCGTCGCGGCCCGGCTGGGTGCCGCTGATAGGGGTAGGCAACCTGCGCGTGGGCGGCACCGGCAAAACGCCCCATGTGGCCTGGCTAGTGGAAGAACTGCGGCGCCAAGGCCAGCGTCCGGCCATCTTGAGCCGCGGCTACGGCCGCCAAACTCATGGCCCGCGCCTAGCCGCGGCTACCGACTCGGCCGCCACCGTGGGCGACGAGCCGTGGCAGTATTTTCAGCAGTTTAGCGCCGAGGGTGTACCCGTAGCGGTGGCCGAAAACCGCCAATTCGGTCTCGACTTATTGCGCCAGACGCACCCCGAAATCACGGTAGTCGTGCTCGACGATGCCTATCAGCACCGCCGCGTGCGGCCCGCGCTCAACATTCTGCTCACCGAGCTGGCCCGGCCTTTTTACCACGATGCCGTGCTGCCCGCCGGCCGCCTGCGCGAAAGCCGCGCCGGGGCCGCCCGCGCCGACGTAATCATTATCACAAAATGCCCACTCGATATGGCTGCGGCGGCTCAAGCCGAGGTAGTGGCCCAGGTGCGACGCTACGCCCGGCCCGGGGTGCCGGTGCTGTTTTCGGCCTACGCTTACGCCGCGCCCCGGCCGCTCACGGCGGCCGCGTGGGCGCGCGGGCCGCTGGTGGCGCCCTACCCCCCCTTTTGGTTGCTAACAGGCATTGCCCAGCCGGGGCCGCTGCGCGAGCACCTGCTGGGCGCCGGCTACCCGCTGGCCGACGAGATTATTTTTCCCGACCACCACGCCTTTTCTGCGGCCGACCTGGCGGCGGTGCGGGCGCGGTGGCAGGCCGGGCAGGTTATTTTTACCACCGAAAAAGACGCTACCCGGCTGCTGGCGCCTGCCCTGGCCGAGGCCCTGGCGGGCCTGCCCGTGTACACGATTCCGGTGCGGGTGGCGTTGCTGGGGGCGGGGGCGGCGCAGCTGCGGCAGCTGCTGCCGGGCCGGGCGGCTGGCCAACCGGTACTTTTATGAGTTCAGACCGCCGCAGCGCACCCGCGGCGGCAAAAATTGAGTGTTGTCAAACCGCATGGTTTCTACTAAAAACGTTGCTGCTCACTGGCTTTTGCTGGCACTGGGGCTGCTGCTGGGCGCGCCGCTGGCCGGGCAAGCTCAGATTGTCGATGACTCGACCAAGGTGCTTTACGGCCCCAAAACGACCCACATCATCTACGAGGCCGAGGTGCAGCACGACTCCACGCGCGGCACGGTCATCGACACGTCGCTGGTGCACTGGCCACAGCAGCGGTTTTGGTTTCACGACAGCACGTTTCAGCAAGACCTGGGCACGGTGGGCTCGGCGTCGCGGCCGCTGCTCTACCGGCCCAACTTGGAGCTGGGCGCGCGCCTGGGCCGCAACGTGTTCGACCGCTACGCCCGTGAGGGCAGCCAGGCACCGTACTACGATACCCGCTCGCCATATTCCTTCTTCCGGTACGTGCAAACCTCGGCGGGCGAGCAGGTATTTGAAATCAGCTACAACCGCTCGCTGAAGAAAAATTTTAGCATCGGCCTTGACTACGAGCGCTTTGCCTCAAATAAGGTGCTGGGCGAAAACTCCGGCACCGGCCTGGTAGAGCACAACGCCACCACCTTTTCGGTGCGCTACCAGACCGAGGATGAGCGCTACCACCTGCTGGCCAGCATCGTTAATACCCGCCACCGCGCCACCGAGCAGGGCGGCATTCAGCCGCTGCCCACGGAGAAATATCCCAGCGACTTGTTTAACTACGACCGGGAAGCGGTGCGCCTAAACTTTGCGACCAACACCGACGACCGCGACGAGCTGCATCTGTTCCAGTCGTACCGCCTGCTGGGACGTGGGCTCACAGCCTACGATATTCTGGATATTAGGCGGCAGTATAACGGGTATATCGACGCGGACTTGGCGGGGCTAAATCAATCCACGGGCAAGAGCGACCTGAGTTTTTACCCAGCTGCCTTAGTTAATACGACAGCTACCCTTGACCGGACTACTTACCGGCAGGCCGAAAACACGGTGGGCGTGCGCGGCCACAGCGACCGCGTAGAATACAACCTCTATGGCCGGTACCGGCTGTATTCGCTCCGCGAGTCAACCCAGTACAGCTCCGTAACCCCGGTGGGTAGCATCACGCCCCTACCCCCCCACATTGAGGTGTACCCTCAGAGTGGCGGGCAATTGTTTCTGGGAGGCACCGCGGCGTTCAACTACCGCACCATCTATGCCGTGGAGGTGGCTGGCGAGTATAAGCCCCTGGGCAACACGGCGCTGGGCGAGTACTGGCTGCGCGGAGCCATCCGTACGGGTCCGCTCTCGGCCGAGGTGCTGACTACTTCCTACGCGCCCACGCTGACGCAACTGCGGTTCCTGGGCAACCATTATAATTGGACAAACAGTTTTTCTAACACCAACACCAACCAGCTGACGGTGCGCCTCAAGCAGCGCCTGCCGTTTCTGGCCGAGCACTCGATTGAAGCCAGCGCAGCAGTTGTAAACCTCACTGACTTAGTTTACTATAACCAAGCCGGCGTACCCGCGCAGCTCTCCGCCTCGAAGCAGCTCCTCATCGGCTTTGTGCGTCACCGCTTCCGGGTTGGAAAGCTGTTCTTCGACAACCAAGCCACGTACACCGTGGGCGCGTCCGACACGTTGAGTGAAGGCATCCGCATTCCGGCGCTCGTGACCGAGTCGCGAGTTTACTATCAGACCTACGTGTTTAAAAAAGCCGCCCTCGCGCAGATTGGGGGCGAGGTCTATTATCAGTCGCGCTTTCGGGGCTACAACTACAGCCCCAGCACCCAGCAGTTTTACTTGCAGGATAACTTCACTATTCGCAACTACGCGGTGGCCAACGTCTTCCTGACGGCCCAGATAAACGCCGTAACGCTGTTCATAAAAGTAGCCTACGTCAACCAAGGCCTGGACCCGTATGGCTACAACGGGTATTTTACTACCCCCTACTACACGGGCTATCCGCGCCGCTTGCAGCTGGGCGTGCGCTGGCGGTTCTTCAGCTAACCGCAGATTAAACTGATTTAACGGATTTCGCGGATACGCCGCTACGCGGCTGACTAGTTTGTAGGTTTGCATTCTGATGCGAGTGCAGGCTTTATAGCGGAAGCTTGCGACTAGGCTTACCACGAGCCCAGCCAGTAAATTGACGCGCTAAGCGCAAGCCTACAACTTAGTCAGCCGCGCAGCGGCGTATCCACGAAATCCGTTAAATCAGTTCAATCTGCGGTGAAGACCATCCTCAAGCTCAAGCTTAATACCGACCCGCGCTGGGTGGATATTGCCAGCAAAAACCTCGAAGAAATCCTGGTTGACCATGCTTACTGCGAGCAGAAGGCGGCCAGCACGGGCATTTCGCTCATTGTGCATTATCCGGAGAAAGAGCGATTAGTAGATGAGCTCACCGCTCTGGTGGCCGAGGAGTGGGAGCACTTTGACCGGGTAGTGAAGGAGCTGCGCAAGCGCAACCTGCCCCTGGGCCGGCCGCGGCGCGACGAGTACGTAGTGCAGCTCATGGCGCACATCCGCAAGGGCGGCCCCCGCGAGCGCCAGCTGCTCGACCAACTGCTGGTGTCGTCGCTCATCGAAGCGCGCTCTTGCGAGCGCTTTAAGCTGCTGTGGCTGCACCTGCAAGACCGCGACCCCGAGCTAAGCCAGTTCTATTACGAGCTAATGGCCAGTGAGGCGGGCCACTTCGTGAGCTATGTAGACCTAGCTAAGGAATACTGCGACCCCGCCGATGTAGATGCCCGCTTGCAAGAATTGTTAAAGATTGAGGGTGAAATCATCGTCAACTTGCCGGTGCGCAACGACCGGATGCACTAACGATAGTCCGTCATGCTGAGCTTGCGAAGCATGACGCATGATAGCAGCAAACAGCTTAAACAACATGATTATCAACATTCCTACCCCTGCCGCGCTGCCCGAGGCGGCCCACCAGTTGGCGGCGGCCATTGCGGCGAGTGGCCACTCGGTAGTGGCCTTCGAGGGGGAGATGGGGGCAGGCAAAACCACACTCATCCGGGCCTTGGGCGCGGCGCTGGGGGTAGGCGACGATATTACCAGCCCCACCTTCGCGCTGGTCAACGAATACCGCGACGGCCAGGGGCGGCCCATCTACCATTTTGACTTTTATCGCATCGATTCGGAGGCCGAAGCTGCTCAGCTTGGTGCGGCCGAGTACTTCGATTCGGGGTATCTTTGCCTGGTAGAATGGCCCACCCGCGTGGCGGGCCTGCTACCCGCGGCCAAGCTGCAAGTCGAGTTGACCGTAACTGGCCCAGAATCTAGACAATTATCAATTATCAATGAGCAGTTTTCAATTAACAATTAACAATTATCAATTATCAGTCTCTACGGCGCCTACAGCCGGAAAGGTAAAATGCTGATAGAACACTGATAATTGATAATTGATGATTGATGATTGAAAAAGTTATGGCCGAACAGCTACCATCCGGCTTTGGGGCGCTGGCAACCAGCCGCGCCTATTTCACCCAGGAGTCGATGCTGGCGGTGGAAACGCGCAAGCGCAAGCTCTTTATCGGGCTGCCCAAAGAAACCTCGCTGCAGGAAAACCGGCTGGGCCTCACGCCCGAAGCCGTGCTGCACCTCGTGAACGAAGGCCACGAAGTGATGCTGGAAAGCGGCGCCGGCGAGCCCAGCAAGTACTCCGACCATGACTATTCCGAAGCCGGCGCCACCATTGCCTACTCCACGGAGGAAGTCTACAAGGCCGACGTTATCCTGAAAGTGGCGCCGCCCGTGCTCGATGAAATCGAGTACCTGCGCGCCGGCCAAACGCTGATTTCGGCCCTGCAAATGGGGACGATGACGCCCGAGTTTATCAACGCCCTGGCGCGCAAGAAGGTGAATGCAATCGGCTTTGAGCTGATAAAAGACCCCAGCGGCGCGCGCCCCGTGGTGCGGGCCATGAGCGAAATCGCGGGCTCGACGGTGATGCTGGTAGCGGCCGAGTACCTGGCCCGTTCCAACGAGGGAAAGGGCATTATCCTGGGCGGCATTACGGGCGTGCCGCCGTCGCAGGTTGTTATTCTTGGCGCGGGCACGGTGGCCGAGTACGCGGCGCGCGCCGCCATCGGGCTGGGCGCCGAAGTAAAAGTATTTGATAACCACCTTTATAAACTGCGTCGCCTCAAGCATAACCTAGGCGCGCAGCTTTATACCAGCACCCTCGACACCTTTGCCTTGAGCCAGCAGATTCGGCGGGCCGATGTGGTGATTGGGGCATTGGCCGTGGAGGAGGGGCGCATCCCCTTTATGGTGCCCGAGAGCATGGTAGCCAGCATGGCGGCCGGCTCTATCATCATCGACATCAGCATCGACCAGGGCGGCTGTTTCGAAACCAGCGAGCTGACTACCCACAGCAAACCGGTGTTTCGCAAGTACGACGTGGTGCACTATTGCGTGCCCAACATTGCCTCGCGGGTGCCGCGCACGGCCACCAATGCGCTCAGCAACATCTTCACGCCCATTCTGCAGGAAATCAGCCAGCAGGGTGGCATCAACGAAGCCTTGTTTACCAACGAGCACTTCC
>CALMOO010000702.1:0-221 GCA_937871705.1 uncultured Hymenobacter sp. | reverse complement strand
CGTTGACGAATGCGGCAATTGCTAAAAAATTCAACATGCGCTACAAGGAATTGGGGCTGTTGATAGCCGTTCGCAACTAGGATAAACTACTAGGTGCGAACAGCTGCCGGGCAAGTAATGTCGAGCGAATAGGGTATATAGCAAAATTACTTAGTTGCTATTATGACTTAGTTATTAGTAAGTTAGCGCGTAACCCTGCCTGTGGGCTGACCGTTTAGCAT
>CALMOO010000701.1 GCA_937871705.1 uncultured Hymenobacter sp. | reverse complement strand
GCGTTAGAGCGCCTGCTGGGCGAGGGTCTGTTCTATGTGGTCCACTCGCGCAAGGGCCCACAGCTTGGGGTGCTTGGGCAAGACCCACTACCTGACGAGGTGTACCTGCCCTTTGCCGAGAAGATGCGACGGAAGGTGAAGCGGCTGGGTATTTCATAAAAGTAGACTTTCATACATTTACCGATAGTGCTGATTATCAGAGATTCTATAAAACCGGGAATCTCGGGTTTTATAGAATCCGGTATCTTGGACTTTATGAATCGGGGTGTTGCTCCCCGACAGAAAGACCATAGCCCACGAGCCTGCCCACCTCGGCTAAGCGCTCTTCCAGCGGCAGGGCCGTGTCAAGTAGGCGGCGCTGAATATGGCGCAGGTACTTGCGCTGCTTGTCGGCCGTGCGCTGGTGGCGGTCGCGGCCGACTTGCAGGGCCCTTAGTTGTTCAGGCAGCGGCTCATTGGTGTGGGCCGGGCGTCGCGTCAGTTCGTTACGGAGGCTGGCAATCTGCTGCTTCAGTAGCGTCATCTTCTGTGAGGGAGCGCTAGGCATGGGTGCGGCTGCCAGTTTGTGCCGCAACTCGGTCAGCTCAGAAGTGAGCCGCGCTACCTTTTTGCGCTCGTTTAGTAATTCGCTGCTCACGTTTTCCAGTTCGCGCTGGGTTTGGAGGCACTGCTGGCGCAGCACCTCGGCCTTGTTGCCCTGGTGCAGCCGGTTGTAGGCGATGGCCGCGAACATGAGGGCGGCAAAGCCAGGGTCATTGGCTTCCATCGAGATGCCGGCGCCCACGGCGGTGAGGCGGGCCTGCTTGATGTGCTCGGGAATGATAAGGGGTGCTGACATAGTGAATTTGCGTCTGGTACGCCTCATTATTTATCGTAACGTATTGATTATTAAGTTTTTATTCAACTGGCTGAAAACTAAGCCGGTCACCCAGCCAGCCGCAGTGGCTCCCGAAACAGGTCGCCGGTGTCAATGCGGGGCAGGGCGGCGTACACCTCGGCGGGCGGCGGGCCCTGTCGATGGTGGGCGGCCCAGCTTTGGAGCAGGCGAATGCCCAAGCTCAACCGACTCGTGAACCGGTGTAGGGTCAGGCCCAGCTGGGCGGCGGCTGACTCGGGCGTTAGGCCTTGGTAATACACCAGCAGCACACAATCGCGCACCTGGCTGGGCAGGCCCAGCACGGCGGCCGTAGCAGCGGCTAGCAGCTCCTGCGCTTGCGTCTCCTCGTAAAAGCCCTCAGAGCTAACCGCTAGGACCACGTGTCGAAGTGAGTCCTCGGCCGCGTTGGGTTTGCTGGGTTTGTCGCTGAGCGAACCCGCCTGGCGCAGGTGCAGCCGCCGACAAGTAGTTTTCGCATAAGCCAGAAAGCCCACGACCTGCCCCGCCTCGTTTGCTACGCCCTTGAACAGCTGCTTGCGCAGGGCACGCAGCAGGTTAGTACAGGTTTCCTGCACGAGGTCCTGCCGGCGCTCGGCATCAAGCCGCGGCAGGCTGGCTGCCACGTAGCTGGATAGGTAGGGGCGCAGGTCAGCGAACAAGGGTTCCAGCAGCTGCTCGTCCCGACTACCGTAGTAGGCGAGTATCTGCTGGGCAATCCGCACGTTGAAGGGCGAGGTCGTGGGCATGAGGTTTAGCGGAAGCGCAGGCGGTTTTCCTGAGAAGTCTTGTAGTTGTAGAGGCGCTCGAACAGGTCGAGGTACTGGCGGTGGGTGGCGCAGCGCACGAGTTCGGTGGGTTGTAGCAGCACTTTGCGCAGGAACACGGCGGAATCAAAGCCCTCTATCCGCACCATGCAGTAGTAAACTGCCACCACAAAGCGGGTGTCAAAGGCGTATTTGAACTTGGCTTCATCGGCCAGGCGCTCCACGAAGGCGGCGACCTGTTCGCCCTTGGCGATGTTGCCCACCACGAACAGGCCGTCGCGGAAATCATCGGCCTTGCAGGCGTCGCTACCGGCCACCAGCATCTGCCCCGTAGTCAGGGAGAAGCGGCGGTACTTAGCCAGGAAGGCGGCTAGCTTCTGATAGGCGGGGCGGCCCTCCTGGGCCCAGTAGTGCAGGTAGTCGGTGCCTACCCAGTTCTTGCTTCCGGTGTTGAGCGAGGCGATGTCGGCCTTGGTCAGCTGCTCGGTGATGCGGTAGTAAATCGGCAGGCCCAACTGCTTGGCGGCGGCTAGTCGGTGCTGGCCGTCGACTACTTCAAACTCGGCCGTCACGTCAATGGGCCGGATGTGCAGCAGGTTGTTCTCCTGAATCTGGCGCGCCAGCTTCTGCACATGGGTTTCGACTACCGGCCGATTTGAATCCAGCAGGCTGAATAGGTGATACTTCGTGGTGTGTTCAACGGCGCCGCTGGGTATCTCTTCGGCGGGCACGCTCGGGGTAGGGATTGGCGACGGGCATACCTCCGTTACTTGGGCAGCAAGCGAAGCAAGAGCGGTTGAGCCAGCAGTGGGCTGCGCGCTTTCTTCTAGCGGCGCGGTAAAGTCGGGGGCGCTGCTCACCTCCTCCGCAGTGTCTTGCACTTCTGGCGTAGCGTCCGACGCTGGGAAGTTTCCCGCCAGCCACGCGAGTGCCTCCGGATAACTGCACTCTTCCAAAAACATCACGAGCTCCATTACGCCCCCAGCGTGCCCGCTTATGAAGCACTTGTAGAAGCCCTTGGTGGCGTTCACCGCGAAGGAGCGCGTATCACCTCCGAGAAATGGGCTGTATCCCCAGTGGGTCCACCCATCATGCTCAGCGGCCGTGAGGTTCACATAGTGCCCGGCTACTGCTACGATGTCGTATAAACGGGACGGAACTACGGGCACGGCGCTGGTGTGCTCGTTGTCAGGGTGGGCAGCATCGTGCTCGATAAGCTCGGGGCTATTGAGGTGGTGCAGCGCGGGCGAGGGGGCAGGATGAACGTAGGCAGTCATGGGGTTGGGGGTCGAAAGGGTTGGGGAAAGGGAAGAGTGGGCCGGCATCGTCCGGCGGCCCACGGTGAAAGGTTTTTCGCTGGTTTCGTCGTCGTAGGTGGTGTAGCTGAGGCCCGCCTGCTGGTCGCATTCAGTGTCCACGGCCCGCCGCTGGACGTAGGGCAGGGCCATGTACTGGCGCACGGTGTAGGACGAAGTGCGGTACTGCTTGCTGGGCTTCTCCGTATCGGGCGGCAGCAGCACAGCGGCATCAAGGGCGTCGTTCATAGCTCGCTTACTAGATTTATTATCTGAGCTTTTCTTCGTTTGATAACTTTATCAATCGTTAGAAAAGCTGTTCGTCAGCGGGTTCTGGGCCAATCAGTTCTAGTATTTCGGCGAGACTACCCCGCTCGGCTATCAGCAGCCTCAGGCGGGCCATATCATCGTTGAAGCCCACGGTAAACAGGCAGTCCTCCATCGCGCGTGTTGACTCACGATGAGAATAGCGTGTGATTTCCTGCTTCGTCATGGGCCGCCACTCGCCCTCTTCCGAGTCACGGGTCACCAACTCCAGGTCGTTCGTGTCAGCGTAGGTTTTTAGAGTAGATTTTGAGGTGAGCAGCGAGCCAACCGCATCGAGCAGCGACTGGCTTAAATCCAGCGCTAAGCCGTGCGGGGTGTAGTCTGCGGCCACGTAGTAGCCCATTTCGGTATAGGCATCATAGGGCCGGGGCTCAGCCAGTATCGGATTGCCATCCCCATCAAAATAGGGGTCGTACTCTTCGGGCGTGGTGCCAGCAATACCATGCAGGCAGTCAGTGCGCATCAAGCCGAGCGCCCAACCAATGTCGTGGCACTCCTTCGCCACCAGCATCGCCAGCGCCATACCAAGCTGGTAATGCAGCAGCTTCTCAGCAGGTAGGTTTTTATAGAGCAGCAGGTGGGCAGTCTGCTGGGCTTGGAAATCAAAGTGCGCTGCGAGCGTAGCTAGTCCTTGAATCTTTGACATAGTGGCGGTGGTGTGAAGTGGCTGTAAGTGATTGATTAATAAGTTTTCAGTCAATGGGCTAAAAACCTCGTTCAGTAGGCCAAGCTTTCAACTCTTGAGTAGTCTGCGGCGCTGAAGCAATCCAGCCCCTGCCCTCGGGCGGCGTGTACACCTGCGCCTCGCGGTTGTCAATGACTCGCCGCAAGCGGGTGGTCAGGTCTTGCGCCTTGGCGGCTGGCAGGTAGGGCAGCAGCTTGTCGAGGGTGTGCAGCAGCAGGCCGGCCCCGAGCATAGGATGGTGCAGGGCGGCACTCAGGTCGGCCTGGGCCTGGGTGCTGGCTACGAGCGAGGGGTCGGGTTGCTCGCCGCTGGTGAGGACAGCCAGGGCCTCGTGGAGCCGGCGCAGCAATTCGGGGGCGTTGTCGCCCGCTACGGCGGCCACGTAGCGGTCAGCCTGCTCACCATCAGCCGTGCGCCACACGGCGACTTCTAGCCACTTGGTCGGGCGCCCGTGGTACTTGGGGCTGGGCAGGTAGTCGGCATAGCCCCAGTGGAACACGCAGTAGCAGGCGGGGCTGTAGGCGTAGGCGGCCTGGCTGCACGCGGTGGCCGTTTCGGTGGAAAGGTGCGGGTAGCTCATGCGGCGGGCCGGTTAAGGGAGTCGCTATTGATTTGCTGCGGGCCGAAGCGCACGCCGTCGAACTCGTTGTCAGTGCTGGTGCGCAGGGGCTGCGGCTGGCTGGGGACGGGCTTGGGCGGGTTGGTGAACAGCTGCGGGGCGGGCGCGGCTTTGGGCGTGCTGTATATCGCCTTTACCAGCTCATCATCCAGCGGGCTCCAGCGTTCACGCCCCCACCGGTAGCGGTTGGTGATTTCGTCCCAGTGAATGGGTACCATGGGTTGGGTGCCATCCGTGCCGTAGCCGCCCACGGTGCCGAGCTTGGCCACGTAGCGCTCATCCTTGCACTTGTGGGAGTAGAAAGCAGCTTCCGTATTGCCCGGTATGTGCTTGAAGGGCCGGTGAACGGCCCCGATGTAGTGCGGCATGTTCTCCCACGTCTGCCCGCCGCTAATGCTGGCGCCATCGGGTACTGGGCGGGTTTTGCCGAAATCCAATTCGTTCAGGCGCTTCGGGTGGGCCGTGAGTGCCAGGCACTGGTTGGTATCCTGACTCCATTTGGTCGACAAGCCCAGCGC
>CALMOO010000700.1 GCA_937871705.1 uncultured Hymenobacter sp. | reverse complement strand
ATGTCGAGGGCTACCCTCGCTCTTTACTACGTGACCTTCTTAATTCGTCTCGCTTGGTTGACTACGAAGCCGAAGCTCGTAGCCTACTTACTACTATGTCTATTTCCGTCATTCAAAGAACATCTGTCACTCTCATTTAGAGCAACCTGGCGGGCTTTACCAGCCCCTTTCTACTACGTCTACTACCCCCTTTTTAGATTGGGAGTGCAAAGGTACAACTACTTCTTTACTCTTGCAACTGTAAACAAAATTATTTTTTGCTCTCGCTACCTTATCCTACTCCCTTTTGAAGCGGGCTGCAAAGATACGAAACTAATTTGCACTTCCTACGACAAAGGCAACTAATTTCTTCTCTCTGCTAGATTTTCTCCCTAACACTCACCTTCAATCAAGATGGACCTGTTTTATATAGGTGTTTGATAAGTAGGCTCTTATGAGGAATCCTCTACCTTACCTATCTCTTTTCGGAGTGCAAAGATACTACTATTTGCTGATTTTCCAAACTTAAAGATTATTTTTGAATGATTTTTACCTCGTTCGTGAGATACAAAGCATTTAATTTTTAGGTAAAGTGCAAGGTCATTACCTGAAGTTCTAAGCTGAGAAAATATGCAGACAGCAGAAGGAAGGTTACTTGGCAAGTACCCAATATCCGTTTGATTTGGGGGTGCAAAGGTACTAGTTGACTTTGCCGTTTGAAAGGCCGTAAGACAAGTTTTTAGAACATGGGCATTCTACCATTTGGTCGTGCTTTATGAATCAAGTGGTTATACGGCCTACCATGAAGCATTTTATTTAAGGTTTGGGGTCAGGCTCAAAGAATACTGTGAGATTGGGTGCTACCTGGCGGCGACGATGTGCTTCATATTGGTAAAGAAGTTGACCTAAATAGGCTAGGAATGGCTCGCCAATACTGTCGTATTCATAGGCTCCATCATTGATAATGCCATCTTTATTGACATACAAGACAGCGCTAAGCATAAACTCAGACTGATGTAGTGAATCAGCGAAGTAGGCTACGTCGGCGAGGTAACCGTGGGACATACCTACTATGTTAAAAATGCGCAGGCCTAATTGGGGATTAGCAGTTGGGCGCCGGCCGTAATACAGATATTTTTTGTAGGCGTCGAAGTACTTAGGGACAACGTAGGCACTGAAATGACTTGCGTGTGGCGTTAAATGCAGGTATTGGCGCAAAAAAGCGTAGTCGGCGGGAGTGAGATGTGGGCACTGCGTCGCTGAGATAGACTCAGGGAAAAGCGCGGTTTGAAGCAAGGTTGTGATATCAGGTAAGGGCAGGTTATTAGCAGTAGTAAAATCGAAGGGGCGATGAACGATATGGTCTCCTACTTTATAAGCACGACCGACAAACACTGGCCCTAAGGGTGGCGGGGGAGTGCGCAGACTGGTTTGCGCAGACTGCTTATATAAGGTATCGCCGGCAACGGCATGAAAAGTGATAGGATTGGTGTGACGATTAGCGGCCGTATCGCAGGGGGCGAAACGGCGGACGATGCGACTACCGGCATATCCAAGTTGTTGCAGACGGTCGTTGAGGGGCTGCTGACCTAGAAACTCATATAGCCGATTATAGGCGATATTGTCGCTGACGAGTAGCATCCGCTTGATATAGTTACCAACGGTAGCTTGGCGGTCAGAGTCGGCTGGCACGGCAAAGGGCACTGCGGTTTGACATTGCCAAGCGGTACCGGTTGACATAATAGTACTCCTACTAATAGAGGGGGGTAGGGTATGCAGCTTTTCGAGGGCTAGCAAGGCAACAGGCAATTTGACTAAGCTAGCAGGATTGAAGTATTGCTGAGGGTTCAGGTTATAGGTATGCTGAATGAAATGCGGGATGTTTTGAGCGTCACGGTCGATTTGAGTGTAGATAAGCTGTAACTGATAGGTATTAGGATGATTCAATACCTGAGCTAGAGCCGGGCTGGTATGAAGGAGACTATCCAGAAGCTTCGAATTGCCCGGCTGAGCCCGAACAACAGAAACACTTAGCAGGAGAAGTAAAATGAGTTTCATAGTTACCAGAGTTGATAGCCTTATATAATGCAGGAAGGCCGTGACAGAAGTATCACGGCCTTTTTAGCTTTGTGTGCTTTGCTCTATTCTCTACTTCTAATCGCTGTACGGGATACCGTTTTGGTAGGGGGGTAGGGCCTGCTGTTTATTATAGCTGCTGCGCTTCTACCCTACCCAACTTACTATACGCTACTTGCTAAGCGGCGTGCGGCGATGAGCTAGCAGTAGGTTGCTATCGGTTTGGCGCCAGTTATAGCCGGTGCCAAATGGCAGTAGACGGGCGTGATGCAGGCTATCGTGGTAGGCAGCAGTCAGTTCGGGCTGGTATTGCTTAGCAAAAAGATTAATGGGGCGCTTGTAGGTGCCATAGTAAGTGAATCGCCAATCGTTTTTCGGAAAGTACTTCATCGCAATACCGCTGTCATCTTGCAGCAGGTAGTTGCTGCGCTCAAGAATGAGGTTGCGCACCTTGGAGAAGTATGATTTGTGCATGAGGTAGGTGGCGGACTTCACATAAGTAGTGAGCGGACCCAGGCTACGCATATAGCGGATGGGAGCACTCTTGGTAGTAAGCTTCCAATCGCTGAGGTCGGCCGAAAAATAATAGATGGTTTTCTTTGTTCCATCGGCCGCCTGCAGCTTCAATTCGGCACCAGGGATGGTTTTGATGGCAGAGGCGCTTTGGCCCGGAGTGCGTACCGTGTCGGCAGCGGCTACTTCGTGAAGCTGGCCTTGGGCATCGAGTTGCACTGGACGTACCGATTGAAGATGGTTGCCGGTGCGGGCGGCGAAGAGCATAATGAGCGGTACTGCGCCATCGAGGTGAACCGACTTGAGGTCGACGGCCATATCGTTGGTGCGGAAAAAACTAAAATTCAACACCGACCAGAGCGAAGCCTTCACTGCTGGCAGCAGCGCCGGGTCTTGGAGCGTGCTGGGGGCCGGCACGCTACCCACTGGCTCTAAGCCAAACATAACATAGGTGCTGGCCGTGGGAAATATCGTGAAGACGTTTAAAAAATCGGGCCCGCTAAAGGGGTAGAAAATGGTCGGGCTGGTTTGGCGCACAGAATCGAGCTCGGCGGCAGCCCAACGGCTCATACGGTCGGTGTGCGTAATGCGGTATTTAGCCCAGCTTTTATCTTGGTCTTTTGCAAAAGCCTGCCAAATGGGCTGGGTAGCAAGTGAACCCAACGGGGTGCTGGCTGTGGGCGGCATGCCAGCGAGGTAAGCGGCTACATTTTGCACGTTAGCCGTGTCAGGCGCAAGCGATGCGGAGACCGGGCGCGGGGTAGAGGCCGCTTTGGCGGGCTGCGCTGTAGGGCGGGGGGTAGCAACAACCTTGGCGGCCGTGTCGGCCATTGTTTCAGTCGAAGCTGTGGCTTGCTGTTCGGTGGTAGAACTTGAGCAAGCAGCCAGCAAGGCAAGGGCTGGCAGTACCGATAATAAGGAGAAGCGCATTGAAAAACAGGTCGACCGGCGCTGAGTATGCATTATCAGCTAGTTAGCGGAAAAGTGCCGGCTAGGATTTAAGCAGAAATGAGGGTTGACTCTCGTTAATCCGAGTAAGCAGTAAAGGTGAACTGGTCTTACTCAGGTTGTGATACTGGGGTAGGACTAGCTCGGTGCACAAAGAAATAGACGAGCAAGCCGCTCAGCACGGTGGCCAAGCCATAGAGCGATTCGGTGGGTTTGTCCCTGATAATGAAAACAAGCGTCCAGGCGCTCAGTGCCAAGAAGAGCAGTGGTGTGAAAGGGTAGCCCCAGGCTCGGTAGGGGCGCAGAAGCTGCGGCTGACGCCACCGCAGGACAAACACGCCCAGTACGGTCAGGAATGTGAACAGATTGAGCACGAACCCGGCGTAAACCAATACCGCTTTAAAGTCAGGCTTGAGAATAAACACCATAGTAATAGCTACTTGCAATACCAGCGCCCGCACTGGAATGCCCGCCGAGCTACGAGGGGCGAGCCACCGCAAGGCCGGTAAGTCTTCGCCCATAGTCTGCACAATGCGAGGCCCCGCAAAAATCATGGCGCTAATAGTCGAGACAAGTAGTGCCGCAATAACGGCCCCAGTGAGACGGCCAACTGCCGAGCCAAACAGCGAGTTGGCTGCAATGAAGCCGACTTCTACTTGGCCTTTCAACTCAGAAAGGGGGGTAGAGCGCAGAAAAACGTAATTCAGCCCAACATATAGCAGGAGCACGACGGCAGTGCCAGTTAGCAGAATACGCGAGAGATTGCGTTGCGGCTGGTCGATTTCACCAGTGACGTAGACGGCTGCATTCCAGCCCGAATACGCATAGCTTACATAAACCAACGACACCGCGAACGTTGGGCTCAGCAACGACTGCCAGCCTGCGAGGTCGGGCGCAATTCGTAGCGGCTGCCCTTTTCCAATTAGTAGCCCAGCCCCAATAAACCCAATAAGCACCAATACTTTAAGCGCTGTAATAACAACCTGAAGGCGGCTACCTGCGCGCGTGCTACGGCCATGCACCAGTGCCAGCGCCAGCACCACGCCCAGCGACAAGGCAGTGGCCTGCGTGAGGGAGGTGCCCGCCAGCAAGGGGGTAGCAAGGCCAGGCCAAACGCTTTGGGCATATTGGCCCAGGGCCAGCGCCGCTAAGGCAGTAGGCGCCGCAAAGCCTACCGTAGCCGACACCCAGCCCGATAGGAAACCCAATGCTGGATGATAAATCTGGCTTAAGTAATGGTATTCACCTCCCGAGCGGGGCATAGCGGCCGCCAACTCGCCGTAGCTCACGGCGCCACACAGCGCAATGAGCCCGCCCACCACCCAGAGCATTAGTAGGGCGAAACCGCTCTGGATGCCCAGCACCTGAAAACCAAGGCTGGTGAACACACCCGTGCCCACCATATTGGCGATGACAATGGAGGCGCCAGTGCGAAAATTTATTTTATAGGGTTGAGCTTGCACGCCAGCAAAGTTCGCACAAGTGCGCCTACCCCCTACCCTATGCACAAAAAAAGCTCAGCCTGCTACTCGGTGGTAGCGGCTAGGCTTATATAATAGCAACCACCAGCTATACCTCGGTAATTGCTACGGCTTTGGGCTTTTTGTAGAGCGGCACGGTGCTACACGGCTCGCCATACATAATGCTGGCAGCCACGGGCAGCAGCCGCTGCATAATGGCGACGTAGGCGAAAGTAGGCACTGGCTTGTCGCCGCAACCTTTAATTACCAACTTAGCCTCTTGATAGTCAGCCGGATTAATGGCGCCAATAGCCTCTTCAAACAAGGACTGCTCAAGAGCTTCGAGGTCACCAAAAACGTAGCGATGCGCGTGGCCTTGCAGCTTACTGGCCAGCAGCATGTACGCCCAAGTTGGCACAATGGCATCGGCCGAGCAGATGATGGCGACGTTTTTGCCGTCATACTGCGCCCAGTCGTGCAGTTTAACGAACTCACGAAAATCCTTCTCCCGCAGCATAAGGCCGTGAAAAAGGTTGTCTTTGATATCGTACACCACCCGGTCGCCAGGATGAATGTATTCTTCCAGATTAAGCGTAACCAGGCCGGAAGCAGCCACGCGGTTGACAAAGAGAGGTTCCATAATGCAGGGTGCTACTGGCCTTTCGGGGTAGTCGTATAGACTTCTTTTAAATAAAATGGCTCGTAATAAGCTACGTCCTGAAACTCTTGGCGATGGTAGGCCTCAAGAGCCAACTCGCCAGTACTGATAGCCGAGGGCTGCACTTCGGGCAGAAAAACAGCCCCTGGATTGGTCGCTACCAAGGGCTGAAACTTGGCAGCGCCCGACCCAAAGAACAACACAGCGTGGTGGGCTAAATGTTCGGCCAAGCTAGTCGCATCGAGCACCAAATTGGTGGGTAGCAGCAGCGGCTGGCCATCAGCGCGGTAGAGCGCAGTGTACACTTCTTGCCGGCGCGCGTCGAGCATAGGGCAGTAGAGCCAGCTAGCGGCGCGCGGCGTGCGGGCAGCTACTTGGTGAGCCAGTGCGGGCAGCGTACCCACCGCAAGCAAGGGAATATCCAAGGCAAAACAAAGGCCCTTGGCCGCCGCCGCCCCGATGCGCAGCCCTGTGTAGGAACCGGGCCCATCGCTCACGGCTACGGCAGCCAGGTCGGTTAGGGCGTGGCCAGTGTTCGTTACTAATTGGTCGATTAAGACGGTGAGGTGGGTAGAATGCGATTTTTCGAGGCGTAGCTCGGCTTGCCCAAGCAGGCGGCCATCATCAATGTGATGGAGCGCCACCGAGCAAATAGGGGAAGATGTTTCGAGAGAAAGCAACAGACTCATTCGGTAGTAGCACAAAAAAACCGGTCGATGAGCGGCCGGTTTTTATTTGGTTAGTTGGTTAACTTATTTGGTTCCTGCCGACTTCGTAGCGCTGGCAGCCCTACCCCCTGGTTTTAGCAGGGCAGCGTAGCGGTTGGGGTCGTTGAGGACGGCTACAGCCGCCTGAATATTGGGGTCTTCATCGAAGCCGGCTTCGGTACGGCCCTTCTCGTAGTAGTAGCGCGACACGATTTCCTCTTCGAGTAGCTCCTTAATTTCGGGCTTAAAACGCAGCAAGTCGTTGGCTTTATTGACGGTCACTTTTTTCTTGATAGCGTCAAGTTCGATCTTTACGTCCTCGTAGTGCTTATCTTCTTTTACCTTTTTAGTAAGCTCAGTTAAAGACCGTTCGGCATCGGTGCTGTAGGTAATATTTTTACCTTGCAGATAAGCGGTGAACTTCTGATAATCAGTATCCGACAGCTTAAACTCGCGGGCAGGTGCAATGGAGTTGTGCTCGGCGCGGTAGCGGGTAGCGAAATCGAAAAGGTAGCTTTTCTAAATAAGAATGCGGGTGATGTCGGCAATCTCTCGGTCTTGCACGTCGATATCTGGTGCTACCCCCCCTCCATCGTACACCACGCGGCCAGCCTGCGTCTTGAAAGCAGTACGAAGCGAATCGGGAAATTTGGTTAAGCCACCATCTTCAGCGCGGTGCGAATAGTCGATTTCCTGAATACAACGCCCACTTGGGATGTAATACTTGGCAGTCGTCACCTTTAGCTGCGAGTTGTAGCTGAGTGGCCGGGTGGCTTGTACCAGGCCTTTGCCAAAGGTGCGCTCGCCCACTAGCACGGCGCGGTCGTAATCCTGCAACACGCCCGACACAATCTCTGAGGCTGAGGCCGAACGGTTGGAGGTGATAATGGCCACCGGAATTTGCGTATCCAAGGGCACGTCTAGCGCCTTGTACGTTTTATTCCACTCCGTTACTTTACCTTTGGTACTCACTACATCTAAGCCCTTATCAACAAAGAGGTTAGAGATATTTACGGCTTCGTTGAGCAAGCCACCAGGATTGTCGCGGATATCAAAAATCAATTTTTTGGCGCCTTGCTCCTTGAGTTTCACCACAGCATTGCGCACCTCGCGGCCGGCATCAACCGTGAAGCCCGACAGTTGAAAGTAGCCAATCTCGGGCGTCAGCATGCCGTAGTAAGGCACATTGCTGACCTGAATTTTATCGCGGGTAATGGCAATTTCTAATGGTTTTTCCTGGCCGTAGCGCGTCACGATAAGCTTGACCTGCGAATT
>CALMOO010000699.1 GCA_937871705.1 uncultured Hymenobacter sp. | reverse complement strand
CCCCAGCGTGTAGCCCACCTGCGTAGCCGTGGCAATGAGGCTGGCGCGGCTATCCGAAACGTGAAACGTGCGGCCGATAGCCGCCAGCAGCGGCTGGTTGTAGTAAATATTGGCCACTACCAGCCCGCAGGTAAAGGCCATGAGCCAAACCAGCGCGGCATCGAGCGGCTGCGCTGGAGCGGGGGGGGTAGGGCCCGAGGAGGGAGTAGAAGCAGTTGACGACGGATTCTCAACCAAAAATTCAGGCATAACAACTAAGCAGAGCGGGGAATAGCAACTATCGCATAAGCCGTGTTGGCTAACCCCAAGTAGCGCCCGATGGTTACGTTCGCCCCCGCAACTTGCCCACGCGCTCTACGTTTTCTTATCCATGAGTCGAGGATTTGTTAAAGAAGATGACGCGCAGACACCGCCCATCGTGCCGCCCCGCGCGGCCCTGCCACCTGCCACGCCCAACTACGTGACGCCCAACGGCCTAGAACAGCTGCGTAGCGAATTGCTGAACCTGGAAGCCGAGCGCGCCCAGGCCGAGGCCAACCGCGACAACGACACTGACCGCACCCATCGCCTGTCGTTGCTGAATGGCCGCCTGGCGCTGCTGGCCGAGCGCATTGGCAGCGCCAGAGTGGTGGACCCCAGCACGCAGCCGCCCGGCGAAGTCCGTTTTGGCGCCACCGTGACGCTGCGTACACTGGAGGGGGGTAGGGCTGGGTTTGAGCGCAAATTCACCATTGTGGGCGTCGACGAAGCAAGTGTAGGGGCCGGCAAAGTCGGCTTTGTGGCGCCGATTGCGCGGGCTATTATTGGCGCCAAGCTGGGGCAAGCGCTGACCCTGCAACTAGGCCCAAAACCCGAAACCGTGGAGGTAGCGCAGATTAGCTACGCGTAGCCCTCAGCTATTCTGCTTCTTATAAGCGCCGGGCGTCAGGCCCTCGTATTTCTTAAACAGCGCCTGGAAATAGGAAAGGTTGTTAAAACCTGCTCGCAGGCACACCTCGGCCACGCTCGCTAGCGGGTGGCGCAGCAGGCGCTTGGCCTCGGCTAGTCGCTCACGCACAATGTACTCGACGGGCGTCAGGCCAAACTCGCGCTTGAACATGCGGAAAAACGTGGCCTTGCTCATGCACGCCACCGCGCTCAATTTTTCGACCGACAGCTGCTCGGTGAGGTGCTTCTTGATGTAATGCACCACGGCCGCAAAGCGGTGCGTAGTCAGGTGCCGGCCATAGTCCTGGAAGATGAGCTGGCGCGCTTGCGTCTGCATCAGGCGCACCAGCAGCTCTTGCAAGGTGAAGCTGGCGAGCACATCCTTGGCGGCGTCGGTAGTGCGCGACACCGCCACGAGGCGCTCCAGGGTGCTCGTCAGCTCGGGCGTATTGGTGAGGTGAGCATACTCGGGTGGAGCTATCGCCCAGGGCTGATGCTCTTCCAGAAGGGGGTAGCGTTCGTTCAGTAAGTCAACAGTTTGCCGAATAGTATCGGCGCTAATAGCAACGGCCAGACACTGCGTAGGCCGGCACGAACACGCATCGGGAAAGTCAATCTCCATCAATTCATCTTCGCCTACTACTACCGACTCACCGGGCAGGTAGTCGAAAGCCGGGCGGCCGGGCAGGTGCATCACTTTTTTGCCCCGCAACATAGTGGTCAGCGCCAGCCCATCGAGGCGCAGGGGCACGCGGTGGGCGACCTGGTGCGTCTCAAATATGTTTAGCTCAAAAGAATCCAGCGCGAAAACCGTGCGGTTCTCAACCAGTGAGTGCAACTGCTCTAAGGCAAGCGGCGCCTCAACAGCTGGCAAATGAACGTGGGTGGACATGGGTGGGGTAGGAGAGAACCGTTAGCCAAGAAGTGTTATGCTTCCCTTTGGTTTGCCTGACATTCCTTGGTGAGTAATGACTTACTAACACAACTTGCGGCAATTTCGTCATTTTTTGCGACAATACCACAGTCGGCCAAGTGAGTTATAAACTCACCTTTGCTTTGTTCTTTAACCCTTCTAAAATTCCCACTCTATCATGGTCGAAACCCTCGAAAAACCCACCACCGTGGTGGCTCGCCCGCAGTTTAAGTCGCACTACGACAACTTCATCGGTGGCAAATGGGTAGCGCCGGTCAAAGGCCAGTACTTCGACAACCCATCACCCATCGACGGCAAGGCCTTCTGTAAAGTAGCCCGCAGTACTAAGGAAGATATTGAGTTAGCCCTCGACGCCGCCCACGCTGCTTTTCCAACCTGGAGCAAAACCTCAGCCACGACCCGCAGTGGCGTGCTGCTAAAAATTGCCGACATCATGGAGGCCAACTTGGCCCTGCTGGCAGCAGTCGAAACGGTGGAGAACGGCAAAGCCATCCGCGAGACGATGGCCGCCGACTTGCCGCTGGCCATCGACCACTTCCGCTATTTCGCGGGCGTTATTCGGGCCGAAGAAGGCTCGGCTACCGAGCTGAACGAGAACACGTTGTCGCTCGTGATTCAGGAGCCGCTGGGGGTAGTGGGCCAGATTATCC
>CALMOO010000698.1:2502-3222 GCA_937871705.1 uncultured Hymenobacter sp. | reverse complement strand
ATGAGCACGTGGTAGCCGTTTTGGCGCGCAACTTCCTCCATGCCATCGATGGCCAGCGAAAAAAAGTGGTCGCTAATTTCGGGCACTACTATTCCGATGGTGTGGCTCATCTGGCTGCGCAGGCCGCTGGCGTAGGCGTGCGGCTGGTACCGAAGCTGCGTGGCCAGCGCCTGCACGCGCTGCTTGGTATCGAAGCTGATTTCGGGGCTGTCGCGCAGGGCCCGCGATACTGTGGAAGAAGCCAGGCCGAGCTTACTAGCCAGTTGCTTAAGGTTGACGGATGACATGAAAAAACAGGGCCTGCTTCGGGTGGGATAGGTGAAATTATGAATCGGTCCAGCGGTTCGGCTGGCCAGCTCAGCGCGGCGAGCCAATTAGTGGCAGCGTAGCCTAACCGCAAGCTAAAACGATTAAGTCGGCGCTTAAGCCAGCAGCTAAGTTTCGGAAACGATTACGTAAATTAAAGCTCCCCAACGCATTATCAGCAAGTGCTAGAAACTCTTGATTTTGCAACATGTTCATTAGCAGTTCATAGTTATGCTTAGCACAGCTAAAATGAGTTTAAAAACATGAGACTCTAGCAACTAGCTGGGCCCTTATAGCCGACCTATACCCACCGCGCCGCCCACTGAACGGCCTCGCGCCGAACCGGGTTTAACTACTGGAGGGGGGTAGGGAAGGGCTGTCCAGCCAACAGCTGCCGAAGCGGCTGACCCCTAC
>CALMOO010000698.1:0-2492 GCA_937871705.1 uncultured Hymenobacter sp. | reverse complement strand
CTACCCCCACCTTGGGGCACAATGCCGCCCCGCCCACGCTGGGGCGCCCCGGCCGCGTGGCACGCCAACCCCGGCTGCCGGGCGCATCTTTGTGAAAATTAGCTTCGCTGGGCAGCAGCAATGCCGGCGCATTCTTGCGGCAAGTAGTGATTGTCTGCGCTATAGATACTATATGTTAACTACCCGATTTCCGTCCGTCCGCGATTATTTCCCCTTTGAGCCAACCGAGGACCAGGCTGAATTATTTACCCAGCTCGACTCTTTTTTGCGCGACCAACTGCCCGGCCGCAAGGTGTTCGTGCTGCGCGGCTACGCCGGCACCGGCAAAACCACCGTGGTGAGTGCCTTGGTACAGTGGCTCAGCCGCTTGCAGCGCAAGTACACGCTCATGGCGCCCACCGGCCGCGCCGCCAAAGTGATGAGTGCCTACGCCGGCGTGCCCGCCAGCACCATTCACAAGAAAATATACCGCCAAACCAGCGGCGCGCCCACCGAGCGCCTCAGCTTCCAGCGCCAGCCCAACCGGCAGGAGGAAATGCTGTACATCGTGGACGAGGCCTCCATGATTTCCGACGAAAAAGCCTTCGGCGAAACCGGCCTGCTCGATGACCTCATGGGCTTTGTGTTTGAGAAAAGCACCAACCGGCTGCTGCTCATCGGCGATACGGCGCAGCTGCCGCCCGTGGGCCAGCTCCTGAGCCCCGCCCTCGACCCCGAGCTGCTGGCCAACCGCTTCCGGGCCCGCGTGGAGGGGGTAGAGCTGCGCCAGGTAATGCGCCAGGCTCAGGCCTCCGGCATCCTGGTGAATGCCACCGAGCTGCGCGAGGAATTGCGCGAAGAAAAGCCGGCTATTCAGTTGCATACCAAGGGGTTCAACGACATCTTCAAGATGGGCGGCGACAAGCTCGAAGACGGCCTGCGCTGGGCCTACCGCAACTTTGGGCACGAGAACACGACCATCATTTGCCGCTCTAACCGCAACGCCAACCAGTACAACCAGCTCATCCGGCGCACGCTGTTTGATGCCGAGGAGGAGATTGAGGCTGGCGACTACATCATGGTGGTGCGCAACAACTACTTCTGGCTGCCGAAGGACTCGGAAATCGGCTTTTTAGCTAACGGCGACTTCCTGCAAATCGTGAAAATCGTGCGCCGCGAAGAGGTGTTTGGTTGCCGCTTTGCCCAAGCGCGGGTGCGCCTCGTGGACTACCCCGACGAGCCCGAGCTGGAAGTAAAGCTGCTGCTCGACACGCTGCACACCGAAAGCCCTGCTCTCCCGCGCGACCAGAACGAAGCTCTCTACCAAGCCATTAGCGCCGACTACAGCCACATCACCAAGAAAAGCGAGCGTAGCGCCGAAATGCGCAAAGACCCTTACCTCAACGCCTTGCAAATAAAATTTGCCTATGCCCTCACCTGCCACAAGGCCCAGGGCGGCCAGTGGCAGGCCGTGTTCGTCGACCACGGCTTCCTCAAGCCCGACGAGCCGGTGGGCGGCGAGTTTGCGCGCTGGCTCTACACGGCTATCACGCGGGCCTCAGAGCGACTGTTTCTACTCAATTTTCAGCAGCGGCTCATTGTTGAGAGTGAGGCGCCGGAAGAGTAGGGGGGTAGGAAGCGAGGTTCTGGCCAGAATAATGCTGGTTTCCTCAACTAAGTTTTTAAAGCGCGTTTAGCATTATTTTTCAACCCTCTAAGGAATTCAAACGCAGCCATTCGAGTTTAGCGGACGCTGGCAATTCACGTGGCCTACAGACTAGCCAGCTAGTTTGGCCATAGATTTGTCAAGGCCGACTTCAGGCGTAAATTTGCTTACTTCCCCTCTACAAACCACTTCAGTTATTTGCCATGAATAAAATGTTGCTGTTGGCCCTGGGCCTCGCATTTGCCGGAAGCTACACTGCTCAGGCTCAGACTACTCCGGCCACGGCCACTACTAAGGCCGCCGGCCCCCAGATTAAGTTTATGGAAGAGAAGTTTGACTTCGGCTCCATTAAGCAGGGCGACATCGTCGACCACGTGTTCAAGTTTAAGAACGTGGGCACCCAGCCGCTGGTCATTTCTAACATCGGCGTAAGCTGCGGCTGCACTACCCCCGACTGGACGAAGGAGCCCGTGATGCCCGGCAAAATGGGCATGGTTTCGGCCAAATTCAACTCGGCTGGCAAGATGGGCATGCAAACCAAAGTACTGACCATCGAGTCGAACTCGGCCGCTGGTGCCTCCACCGTGTCGCTGGTAGGCGAGGTGAAAGACCCGAGTGCTACCCCCGCCACCGCCGATGTTAACTCGGTTGAGGCTGGCAAGCAAAAGGCCAAGGATGGCGACGCCAAAATCAAAGCCAAGGTTAAAAAATCGTAGTTAGCCGACTACCACAAACGACGCAAAAAGCGCGACCCGGCATTGTGCCGGGTCGCGCTTTTTTTAGGGGGTAGGGCAAAGCAAAAATGCTTGCTTTGTGCGGCGTGTCTACTCTGCGGGCTGCTTGGCTT
>CALMOO010000697.1 GCA_937871705.1 uncultured Hymenobacter sp. | reverse complement strand
ACCGAACCGGGCAAAAAAGAGGAGGCCTTCAACCCCGGCGAGATGATTCTGCACCACATCGGCGATTCGCACGAGTGGCACTGGTTCTCGACCGATAACGGCCAATTTACTTCCTACCTGCCCATCATCGCTTACCGGCCCGGCAAAGGCTTGTCAGTGTTCTCTTCGCGCCGGCTGGCTGCCGAAAATGAAAGCACCGAAGGCCCTACTTACGACGGGCTCAAACTGCACCACGAAGACTTGGTTACTACCGACGGCAGCAAGGTTTACGACCTGTCTATCACGAAGAACGCTGCTGCTCTCTTCGGCAGCGGCATGCTGATGCTGGTTGTTTTTAGCTCTATCGCTGGCAGCTATAAGAAGACGCAGGGCCGCGCTCCTAAAGGTATCCAGTCCTTTTTCGAGCCCATCATCATCTTCGTTCGTGATGAGATAGCCAAGAAGTCTATCGGCCCGAAGTACGAGCGGTACATGCCCTACTTGCTCACCATCTTCTTCTTCATCTGGTTCAACAACCTATTAGGCCTCACCCCCGGCGCCGCTAATCTCACCGGCAATATTGCCGTGACGTTTACCCTGGCCATCCTCACGCTGGTTATCACGCTGTTCAGCAGCAACAAAAACTATTGGGCGCACATCTTCGCTACCCCCGGGGTGCCCAAGTTGCTACTTCCCATCATGATTCCGGTCGAGCTGATTGGTATTGTCGTTAAGCCGTTCTCGCTCATGGTGCGTCTGTTTGCCAACATCACAGCCGGGCACATTGTAATCTTGAGCTTCATTAGCCTGATTTTCATTTTCCGCTCGCCTCTGGTGGCGCCGGTGTCACTGGCTTTCGGCTTGTTTATTAACGTGTTGGAGTTACTGGTTGCCATTCTGCAGGCTTATATCTTCACGCTACTCACCGCCATGTATATCGGTGGCGCCGTAGAAGAGCACCACCACGACGAGGACTTGCAGACGGGTTACGACGGTAGCGTTGTGCCAAACCCCGCGGCTCACTAAGCTTTCTGGTTACTTTTTCTTGGGTGGCCAATCGGCTTGCCTTCCTTTTGTTTATTTACCCACACTTTCCCTCTTTTCTTATGTTGCTCTCTCTGTTACTGCAGATTGCTAATGCCACTGGTCTGGCTGTATTTGGTGCTGCTATTGGTGCTGGTCTGGTAGCGCTCGGCGCTGGCCTCGGCATCGGCCGCATTGGCGGTCAAGCCATGGAAGCCATTGGCCGTCAGCCAGAAGCTTCGGGCAAAATCCAAACTGCCATGCTGATTGTGGCTGCTCTTATCGAAGGTCTGGCCCTGTTCGCAGTGGTAGTCTGCCTGCTGATTTCGTTCAAGCTCTAATAATAGAGACAGTAAAAAGCAGCCCGCTGCGCGTCGCTTCGGCGTAGGGCGCGGCGGGCTGTTTTCGTAAATGGCTGCGTGGTGTGCAACGGCCGCGCCCTACCCCCTGGTAAGAGCTTGTTTGTTGCACGTAGCTTCTTTACAATCTGATAGTTAATCTCTATTCATCATGGAAATTGTAACCCCCAAATTAGGCCTCATATTTTGGCAGTTGGTCATTTTCCTGCTGGTACTGTTTCTGCTGGCCAAGTTCGCTTGGCGCCCGATTCTGGTTGCCCTTCACGAGCGGGAAGACAGCATCGACCAAGCCCTGCGCATGGCAGAGCAAGCCAAGCTGGAAATGCAAAACCTGAAAGCCGGTAATGAAAAGCTGCTGGCCGACGCCCGCCTGGAGCGCGACAAGACGCTGAAGGAAGGCCAGGCTGTTGCTAATCAACTTATCGAGCAAGCCAAGACTACGGCGGTTGAGGAAGCTAACCGTATTGCGCAGCAAGCCCGCGAAGCTATCCAGCAGGAGAAAAACCAGGCGCTGGCTGAGGTGCGAAACACCGCTGCTCAGCTTAGCGTTGACATCGCCGAGCGCTTGCTTCGCCGCGAGCTGGCTGACCCCGCCGCCCAGCAAAAGCTGGTAGACGAGTACTTGAAGGACGTAAAACTTAATTAGGCCAATAGCTTTTGGCGGTTAGCCACTAGCTTTTTATTCAACGAATGAAGCTAATGGCTAATTGCTACTAGCTAACAGCTCAACAAAAAATGGCCGACCAACAAGTAGCCGCCCGCTATGCTAAGTCTTTGCTGGACTTGGCTCAGGAGCAGGGCACCCTGGCAACCATTAAGCAAGACATGGACTTGCTGGCCAATACCATGGCTGGTAGCCGCGACTTGCGCTTGCTGCTGCGCAACCCGATTGTGAAGCACGACAAGAAACTAAGCATCCTCAACGCCGTGTTCAAGGGCAAGGTGTCGGATATGCTGCTGCGTTTCTTTCAGATTGTGACCAGCAAAAACCGTGAGTCCACGCTGGAACATATTGGCGCCGAGTTCTTGGTGCAGTATAATGCCTTGATGGGCGTGCAGGTAGCCGAAGTGACTTCGGCCGTGCCGCTTACCCCGGCTACCCGCGCCGAAATTGAGCAGCTCGTGATTCGCCAGTCGGGCCTCAAGCAGATTACCCTCACCGAGAAGGTGGATGCTTCGCTGATTGGCGGCTTCGTGCTGCGCGTCGGCGACCAGCAAATTGACGACTCGGTACGCGGAGGCTTGCGTCGCTTACGCACTTCCCTGACCGATAACACTTACCAACCTAGTCTAAACTAATATCCCAATGGCAGAAGTACGCCCGGACGAAGTATCCGCCATCCTGCGGCAGCAGCTGTCCAATTTTAAATCGGCCGCCGAGCTCGAAGAAGTCGGCACCGTGTTGCAGGTCGGCGACGGCGTGGCCCGCATCTACGGCTTGTCACATGCCCAGTCGGGCGAGTTGCTAGAGTTCGAAAACGGCTTGCAAGGGCTGGTGCTTAACCTGGAAGAAGATAACGTCGGAGCCGTATTGCTCGGCGATTATTCTGAAGTTCGGGAGGGTGCTACCGTGCGCCGCACCAACAAAATCGCCGCTATCCAAGTGGGCGAGGGAATTGTAGGCCGCGTAGTAAACACACTGGGCCAGCCCATCGACGGCCGCGGTCCTATCCAGGGCCAAACGTACGAGATGCCCCTAGAGCGCAAGGCGCCTGGCGTAATTTTTCGTCAACCGGTAACCGAGCCGCTGCAAACTGGTATCAAGGCTATCGACGCCATGATTCCGATTGGCCGCGGCCAGCGCGAGTTGATTATCGGTGACCGCCAGACCGGCAAGTCAACGGTAGCGCTCGACGCCATCCTCAACCAGCGCGAGTTCTACGACAGCGGTGAGCCCGTATTCTGCATTTACGTAGCTATCGGCCAGAAAGCCTCGACGGTAGCGCAGGTAGTACAAGCTCTGACGAAGGGCGGTGCCATGGACTATACTGTGGTAGTGTCAGCTTCGGCTTCTGACCCAGCTCCGATGCAGTTCTACGCGCCCTTCACGGGTGCTGCCATCGGCGAATACTTCCGCGATACGGGTCGCCCGGCGCTGGTTGTGTACGACGACTTGTCGAAGCAAGCGGTGGCCTACCGTGAGGTGTCGCTGCTGCTGCGTCGTCCTCCCGGACGGGAGGCTTACCCTGGCGACGTGTTTTATCTGCACAGCCGCCTCTTGGAGCGTGCCGCTAAAATCAACGCTTCGGACGAGATTGCGCGTAACATGAACGATTTGCCCGAAAGCCTGAAGCCATTGGTGAAAGGTGGTGGTTCGCTGACGGCCCTACCCCTCATCGAAACGCAAGCCGGCGACGTATCGGCTTATATCCCAACCAACGTAAGCTCGATTACGGACGGGCAGATTTTCCTCGAAACTAACCTTTTCAACTCGGGTGTGCGTCCTGCCATCAACGTGGGTATCTCGGTGAGCCGCGTAGGAGGTAATGCTCAGATTAAGAGCATGAAAAAGGTGTCGGGTACGCTGAAGCTCGACCAAGCACAGTTCCGCGAGCTGGAAGCTTTTGCGAAGTTTGGCTCGGACCTCGATGCTTCGACCAAGCTCACCATCGAGCGTGGCCGCCGCAACTTGGAGATTCTGAAGCAGCCCCAGTTTTCGCCGGTGAAGGTGGAAGACCAGGTTGCCATCATCTATGCCGCTACCAACGGCCTGCTC
Source organism: uncultured Hymenobacter sp. (assembly GCA_937871705.1). Classification (GTDB taxonomy): domain Bacteria; phylum Bacteroidota; class Bacteroidia; order Cytophagales; family Hymenobacteraceae; genus Hymenobacter. The sequence continues at coordinate 16,427 of CALMOO010000697.1, read as the reverse complement.
GACACTGTGCCCGTAAACCGGGTACGCGAGTTCGAGAAGGAATTCCGCCAGGTATTGAGCGCTCGTCATCCCGACATCCTTAAAGCTCTGAAAGCCGGCAAATTGGATGACTCCGTAACGGGAGCTATTCGCCAGACGGCAAAAGATGTAGCGGCTAGTTACGCCGCTTAAGGAATAGCTATTAGCTGCTGGCTGTTAGCTGTTAGCTTTTCACCAAGAAAAGTAGGCGGTTAATGGTCAGCAGTTTTTACGTATTATCAAAAGAGCTAACGGCTTACCGCTAGTAGCTATCAGCTAACAGAAATGGCCTCCTTAAAAGAAGTCCGCTCGCGTATCCAATCGGTATCGAGCACGCAGCAGATTACCAAAGCCATGAAAATGGTGGCGGCGGCCAAGCTGCGCCGAGCCCAGGACAACATCCTGCGGATGCGCCCCTATGCCCAGCGCCTCACCAGCATTCTGGCCAACCTGACCCGCACGACTACCGATGAGGTGGTGAGCGAATACGGCCAGGCGCGCGAGGTGCGCCGGGTGCTGGTTATCGCCATCACCTCGGACCGGGGATTGGCGGGGGCCTTCAATGCCAACGTATTTAAGGGTGTGAACGCGCTGATAGCGGAGCGCTACGCCAGTTTGCCGGTGGGTAGCATTTCGGTGATGGCCATTGGCAAGAAGGCGCACGACTACTACGGCAGGCGCAACATGCTGGTAGGCAACTACACGCACGTTTTTGCGCAGCTCTCGTTCGAGACGGTGCGGGTAGCGGCCGAAGAAGCTATGAGCGGCTTCGTGGACGGCACCTACGACGAGGTCGTGATGGTGTATAACGAGTTTAAAAACGTCGCTACGCAGTTTGTTCGGGCGGAGCAGCTACTACCCCTCGTTCCGACGGAGGTGCCGGCTGGTACGCCCAGCGCCACGGCCGCCAACAATAGCATCGATTATATTTTTGAGCCTAGCAAGGAAGAAATTATCAAAACCCTCATTCCGCAGAGCTTGAAAATCCAACTCTATAAAGCGGTGCTGGAAAGCAACGCTTCGGAACATGGCGCCCGCATGACGGCGATGGACAAAGCCACCGACAACGCCGGCGAGCTGCTCAAGTCACTGAAGCTGACGTACAACCGGACGCGCCAAGCAGCTATTACGACCGAGATTCTCGAAATTGTGGGCGGCGCGGAGGCGCTGGCTGCCAGCCGCTAGTCAAGCTAAGTCATTGTACCACAAAGGGCTCGTCTTCCTGGAAGGCGGGCCCTTTGTGGTACAGTGGCTAGTGGCCTACTCGGCAAGTAGCTGTTAATTAGACGGTAATGGCAAGGCTTGAGTGGGCACTTAGATGATATGTTTCTTGGTATGCAGTATTATTGTGCATGACTGAGCCTGCAAAGGGGAGGGGGGTAGGGAATGATAAAATCAAATTCAAGCGCCTACTACTAGTACTGCTAGCGGTGCTGTGGGCGGCTGCGGCGCAAGCCCAAATGGTGCGCTATAAGCCCACCGAGCTACGGCGGCAGGACAGCTTGCGCCGCTTGCTGCAAACCAGTACTCAGCCCGACACGGCCCGTGTGAACCGCTTGTATGCGCTGGGCTTTTCCTTGCGCACCAACGATGCGCCGCAAGCCATGCGCTTACTTTGGCCCGCCCTAAAGCTGGCTCGGCAGCTCGGCTACCAGCAGGGGGTAGTTAATACGGAATTTGGATTGGGCTACTGCTATCGGGCAAACAATAGGTATGATTCGGCGCTGTATTATAGCCAAAGAGCCTTTCAGGGGGCTACCCAGCTAAAGGATAATTTTAATAGGGTGCGTAGTTTCTATAGCTTAGCGCGCATCTACCACGAGCGCGGCGACTATGGCCAAGCATTGGAAATGGAGCTGGAAGGGCTGACGCTCGCCCGAGCCTTGCATAGCCAAAAGTCAATCCTCCTTCTGTATGCGCAATTGGGGTTGACTAACATCGCGCTGGGCGAGTACGCTACGGCGCAGCAGCAATTTGAGCAGGCCTTACTGCTGGCCCGCCGCCTACGTGACCCGATTGGCACCGGGCACGTGTACAGCGCGCTCGGTGAACTCAACCGGGTGCAAAGCCACTGGAGCCTGGCGGGCCGCTACTATGCCCAGGCCGCGGCTAGCTACCGACAGGTATACAATGAGATAGGGATGCTACCCATTGAGTTGCGCCTGGCCGAAGTAACAGCTCGCCAGGGCGGCTATGCCGTGGCCCAAGCCGCCGCGGCCAACCTCCTGGCGCGTGCCCAGGCTACGGGTACCAGCGGCCAGGTAGCGCAGGCGCAGCAGCTACTAGCTACTATTTTCCTGCTTACAAACCAGGCCGATAGCGCCCGCCACTACGCCGCTTTGAGCCTGAGCGCAACGCGTAGCCACAGCCTGCGGCAGGAGGCGCATGATGCGGCGCTGGTGCTGGCGCAAGCCTCGGCGCAGCTGGGGCACTGGGCCGAAGCCTACCGCTACCAGGGCTTGGCTAGTATCTACGCCGATAGCCTGACCAGCCTGGCGATTCGCCACCGGGCGGCCGCGCTGCAGTATACCTACTCCCGGAGCCAGCAGCAAACCCAGATTAGGCTGCTCACCCAACAGACGCGCCTCCAGGCCCAGCAGCAAGAACTGGTGGGGCTGCGCTACCGGCAGGGGGTAGGCGCCCTGGCGGTGCTCGTGCTGGTAGCTGGTGGGGGCTTGTGGGGATATTACCACCGGCGTGAAGCTCGGCGCCAGGAAGCGTTGCGCACCCGTATTGCGGCCGATTTGCACGATGAGGTAGGCAGTATGCTAACGCAGATTTCGATGCAAAGCACCTTGCTGCGCGAAGGCCGCTATGCTCCCGCGCAGCAGCAAGCCTACCTCGACCAGATGTCGGAGGCCAGCCGCCGGGCGGCCCGCCAGATGAGCGATGCCGTCTGGAGCATTGATGCGCGCTACGACTCGGCGGGCAGCCTGCTCGACCGCCTGCACGACCACGCCCACGAAGTGCTACCCCCCACCAAGGTGGAGCTGGACTTCTGGGCTGATGCCGGCGTGGCTACCGTCACGGTGCCACTGGCTGTGCGCCAGGCATTGTACTACATCTATAAAGAGGCGCTGCACAACGTGGTGAAGCACGCCCAAGCCCAGCACGTGCGGGTGCGACTAAGGCTGCTGGCCCGCCAACTAGAATTGGAAGTGCGTGATGATGGCTGCGGCATGCCCACTACCAACCGCGTGGGTGGGCAAGGCCTTCCCAATATGCGGATGCGCGCCCTGGCCGTGGGCGGCGCCATTACCTTAGATGCTACGGGGCCGGGTACCGGCGTGCTGGTGCGCCTACCCTTGCGCAAACGGCGCTAGGCCACTGCCTTGCCTGCAAGCTATTGAGGGTGGGCGTATAGCATCTTTATGCGATACCGCCGTATGGGTGTGGCGCCGACCTTTGCCGCCATGATTACGCTCGGCATCATCGAAGACCAACTAGCCATCCGTGAGGCGCTGTGCGAGTACCTCGATGCGCAGCCCGAGTTTAGCTGTGTATTGTGCGCTGCCTCGCACGAAGAGTTTGTGGCCGGGCTGGCTGGGCTGGCTGTGCTGCCTACCCTGGTGCTGTCGGATATTGGCCTACCGGGCCGTTCGGGCATCGAAGGGCTGGCGCTGCTGCAACAACTGCTGCCCGCCGCCGAAGTGCTCATGCTCAGTGTGTACACCGATGCTGAGCGAGTGTTTGAGGCGCTGCGCCAAGGGGCAGTAGGCTACCTCGAAAAAACTACGCCGCTCCCCTTGCTAAAGGAGCACCTGTTGCAAGTAGCAGCGGGCGGCTCGCCGATGAGCCCGAGCGTGGCCCGGCACGTCACGCGTTATTTCCGGCCGCAGGCTGCTGCCCCACTGGCCGGCCTCACCCCGCGCGAGCAAGACATCGTGCGCGGCATTGAGGACGGCCTGAGCTACAAGCTGATTGCCGACCGCCTGGGCCTGAGCCTCGACACGGTGCGTAGCCACATCCGGCAAGTATACCGTAAGCTGCAAGTCAACTCCAGAACGGAAGTAATCGCCAAGTCGCGGTCGCGGCCCTCACTATGGTGATGCCCGTTCGCCGCTTTTCTCTATCCTACTCGCCCTTCTTTCCTCCTTCCTTATGCAGTCAAACACTTCCAACAAAGTAAGCGCGACCTCAGCTAGTCAGCTGGCTGCCCGGCGGCGCGAGGTTGAAAACGCATTGCTCGTGCAAGCGTTGTGTGGGCGAGAGCCCAGCCAGGCCGTGCAAGCCTTACTGCGGCGCTACGAAGCGGGCGAGATACCGCGCGAGCAGGCGTTTGCAGGGCTGTACGAAGGCCATACTAAGCTTTAAACTGATTCTTTAGCTCGCAGAAGACGCTCAAGCTCAAGGACCTGGCAGCGTATTAGTGGCTGAGCGGTGGCCGGCCACTAAGTGGCAGTTGTTTTACAGGAAAGCCGGGGTAGCTTGTTCGCTACGCCCCGTGGTGGGGGTAGGGATTGTTGCGCAGAAGCCGAGCGATGGTCTGTGCAGTAGCCAGCGCGGTACTTTTGCACCGTAATGCGCTATTTCATTCATTTTGCCTATGATGGCACGGCCTACTGCGGCTGGCAGGTGCAGCCAGGTGTGCCCACCGTGCAGGCGGCCCTCGACAAAGCCCTGAGCCAAGTATTAAGGCAGCCCATTCACTGCCTGGGCAGTGGGCGCACCGATACGGGCGTGCACGCTAGCCACCAGGTGGCGCACTTCGAGGCCGAGCTGCCGGCCGATATGACGTTTGACCTGTTGCGCTACCGCCTCAACCGCGCCCTACCCCCCGATGTGCAGGTGTACCGCCTGCACCTGGTGGGCGCCCAGGACCACGCCCGTTTTTCGGCCGAAGCGCGCACCTACGAATATTTTGTGAGTTTGCGGCCCGACCCGTTCAGGCGCGACCAGGCTCTGTACCTCGACCGGGCGCCCGACGTAGCGGCCATGAACGAGGCGGCGAGCTACCTGATTGGGCAGTTTGACTTTACGGCTTTCTCGAAAGTGAAGGGCGGCGAAAACCACTACGTCTGCTACCTCTACGAAGCCGGCTGGCACGCGGCGCCGGGCGGGCTGGTATTTCGCATTCGGGCCAACCGCTTTGTGCGAGGCATGGTGCGGTTGGTAGTGGGCACGCTGCTCGACGTGGGCCGGGGCAAGCTCACGCCGGCCGAGTTTCAGCAGGTGCTGCATCGGCAGCAGCGCGTGGCGGCCAGCGCCGCAGCGCCGGCTAAGGGCCTGTATCTGAGCAGAGTAGAGTATGCGCCGGGCATTGTGCCCAAGGAAGAAGCTTCTTAATAGCACCGTTTTTAGGTATAAAAAAGCATGGATAGTTCCCTGCGATTTTTGCGTGGCACAAAACAGTTTACTTCCCTACCCCCTTGCCAGAGCCTGTTGCGTAGGTAAGTAGCCTACTTGCCCACCAGTATAGCCGCTGCCGAACGAACCTGCCCGACCTTTGTTGGTAGCTAACGACTATGGACCCAACTACTGCTACTAAATCCGGCCAGGTATTCGACTGGCTGGTGCTACGCCGCCTGCTTGCCTACGTGCAGCCCTACCGGGGCGTGTTTATCGGTTTGATTTTTCTAACCGTGGCTTCGGCAGCGCTGGGCACGGTGCGCCCGGCGCTCATCCAGCGCATGGTGGATGTGGATATCAACAACAACGACTGGGCGGCGCTCAACCGCTCGACGGTGCTGCTCATGGTGCTGCTGCTGGTGCACACGCTGGTGAGCTACCTCCAGACCTACTACGGCGGCTGGCTCGGCCAATACATTGTGCGCGACATTCGCACCAACCTCTTTCAGCACCTGCTCAGCCTCAAGCTCAGCTTCTTCGACCGCACGCCCATCGGCGTGCTCGTGACGCGCAACATTTCGGACGTCGAAACGCTAGCCGACGTATTCAGCGAAGGCCTGGCGGCGATGGTGGGCGACTTGCTGCAAATCGTGTTCCTCATGATTTTCATGTTCTGGACCAACTGGCAGCTGGCGCTGGTCAGCCTGTCGGTTATTCCGCCGCTGCTCATCAGCACCTATGTGTTTAAGGAAAAGGTTAAGGAGAGCTTTCAGGATGTGCGCAATGCCGTGGCCAAGCTCAACTCCTTCGTGCAGGAGCACCTCACGGGCATGAACGTGGTGCAGATTTTCAACAACGAGGAGCGCGAGTTTAAGAAGTTTGAGCGTATCAACCGCGAGCACACCGACGCCAATATTCGCTCGGTGCTCTACTACAGCATCTATTTTCCGGTGGCCGAAGTGCTGGGCGCGATAGGGGTAGGGCTGCTGGTGTGGTACGCCGCCCAAGGCCAGATTGAGGGCAGCATTTCGAAGGGCGCGCTCATCGCCTTTATTATGTATAACTCGCTGTTCTTCCGCCCTATTCGCCAGATTGCCGACCGTTTCAACACGCTGCAATTAGGTTTGGTAAGTACCGACCGCCTGCTCAAGCTGCTCGATAGCCAGAACCTGGTGGCTACCTCCGGCGCCCTACCCGTGCCGCAGCTGCAAGGCGAAGTCGAATTCGACCACGTGTGGTTTGCCTACAACCAGCAGGACGACGAAACCAGCCAGCCAGATGGCGAAACCAGCGCGCCCGAATGGGTGCTCAAAGACATTAATTTTCACGTGAAGCCCGGCCAGACGGTAGCTTTCGTGGGCGCCACCGGCGCGGGCAAAACCAGCATCATCAACCTGCTTTCGCGCTTCTACGACATTCAAAAAGGTGAAATCAAGGTCGATGGCCAAGACCTGCGCGACTACGACCTCAGCCAGCTGCGCCGCCAGATAGGGGTAGTGCTCCAGGATGTATTTTTGTTTGCGGGCTCCATCCGCGACAACATCACGCTCGGCAACCGCGATATCACGGACGAAGCCATCTGGGAAGCGGCCGCGCTGGTGGGTGCCCAGCGCTTTATCGAGCGCCTGCCCGGCGGCCTCGACTACCCCGTGATGGAGCGCGGCGCCACGCTCTCGGTGGGCCAGCGCCAGCTCATCAGCTTCGTGCGGGCCTTGGTGTACCAGCCCCGCGTGATTGTGCTCGACGAGGCCACCTCGTCAGTCGATTCGGAGACAGAGGAACTGATTCAAACTGCCATCGACAAGCTCATGAAGGCCGCACGGCGCTCGTTATTGCCCACCGCCTCAGCACCATCCAGAAAGCCGACCGCATCATCGTGCTCGACCGCGGCGAAATCAAGGAAACCGGCACCCACGACGAGCTGCTGCGCCAAAACGGCTACTATGCCCAGCTTTACCGCATGCAGTACAAAGGCGCCGACGTGAGCGAGGAAATGGGCCAGCAGAAAGCCTCGAAGATTAGCGACAAGTAGGGGGGTAGGAAAAAAATTACCTCAAGCCCCCAGCTTCGCCACCTTGTCGTCCTTCCTATAGCTTTCATAAAATGCGTTATTTCGTTCCTGTCGTCCTGCTAGTCACGGCCGTGTTGCTGGGCATCTACGCCTACCTTGGCGGCCTGCACACGCCGACCGTCACCGTCGAAACCACGGCCGCGCCGGTGCTGGTAGCGGGCCAGGCTTACCAGGGCAAGGTGCAGGGCCCGCGCTTCGGCGAGCTGTTTCGCGAGGCCAAGACTATGCAGGAAAATGGCCGCCTGGGCAACGCGCCTGCTTTAACCAATATCTACTACAAAGACCCCGAAACGGCCCACGATACCATCCGGGCGTTCATTGGCCTAGCCGTGGCCGACACCGCGCGCCCGCTGCCCGGCGGCTGGCGCTACCGCGTGGTGCCCGCGGGCCAGCGCGTGGTGAGTGCGCGCATCACGGGCGTGAGCTATCTGCTGGCGCCCAACAAGCTCTACCCCGCGGCGGCCGAAGCGCTGAAGCAACAGAAGCTGACGCAGCGCGGCGATTTCTACCTGGAGCGCTTCGGCAACGACGAAGTTTCTGAGATGTGGATAGGTATAAAATAGGCTGGGCCGGCTGGCCGGGGGTAGGCAGATAATGAGGCAGATAGCTCCGGCTAAAAGCGGCGCCGCCAGGGAGGCGTGCCTTTCATTAACTGAACTGATTGGCCGGGGGTAGTAACCTTGGCCAGGCAGAGTAAGTACAGCTTAGGCACACTGTAACAGGTATTTTGACCGGGGCACTCCGCCAGGCCAGCCGCAAAATACTGAATGCAGCAGCAGTCTTACGCTCACCTTAACGAAGGAGAATTCCCATGCTAGCAATGAATTTCCGGGGGCCGAAGCGGGTCCGCGCCAGCCAAATGCCCATGCCCGAGATAAAGCATCCTGAGGATGCCATCGTGCGGGTAACGCGCTCCTGCATCTGCGGCTCCGACTTGCACCTCTACAACGGCAACGTGCCCGACACCCGCGTGGGCACCACCTTCGGCCACGAGTTTACGGGCATAGTCGAAGAAATTGGCTCGGAAGTAACCAAGCTCAAGGTGGGCGACCACGTGCTGGTGCCGTTCAACATTGCCTGCGGCCGTTGCGTGTTCTGCAAGCAAGGCATGTTTGGCAACTGCCACGAGTCGAACCCGCAAGCCACGGCCGTGGGCGGCATTTTTGGGTACTCGCACACCGCCGGTGGCTACCACGGCGGGCAGGCCGAATACGCCCGCGTGCCCTATGCCAACGTGGGCCCCACCGTCATTCCGCCCGGCATGGACCCCGACGATGCCGTGCTGCTCACCGACGTAGTGCCCACCGGCTACCAGGCCGCCGAGATGGCGGGCATCCAGCCCGGCGACACGGTAGTAGTATTCGGCGCCGGCCCGGTCGGCATCATGGCGGCGCGCTGCGCCTGGCTCTTCGGGGCCGGCCGCGTCATTGTGATTGACCACATCGAGTACCGCCTCGAATTCGTGCGCAACTACGCCAAGTGCGAAGCCTACAACTTCCGCGAGCTGGAAGACCCAGTGCTCTTCATCAAGAAAACCACCGACTGGATAGGTGCCGATGTGTGCATTGATGCCGTGGGCGCCGAGGCTGCCGGCAACGCTATGCAAACTATCACCGGCCGCAAGTTGCTTTTGCAAGCCGGTTCGGCCACGGCTGTGCATTGGGCCATTAATGCCGTGCGCAAAGGGGGGGTAGTGTCCATCGTGGGCGTATATGGCCCCACCGACAACCTCATACCCATCGGCAACGTGTTGAACAAAGGCCTGACCATCCGGGCCAACCAAGCGTCGGTGAAGCGCCTGCTGCCCCGGCTTATCGAGCACGTTCAGAATGGTGTAATCGACCCTAAAGCTTTGATTACGCACCGCTTCCCGCTGGAAGAAGTGGCTGACGGCTACCGTATTTTCTCGGCCAAGCTGGACAATTGTATCAAACCCGTTCTCATTCCGCCCTCCGCAGGCATGTAATGCCCTACCCCCTATGGAACCCACCATCACCACCGACCGCACGCAACTCAAGGGCTGGGGCATTGATGCCGACCCCAAGAACGACCCAACCTACCCCATGCGCCACCGCACGGACCAGGACCACGCCGGCTACTCCTGGGAGCGCCCTACCCAGCAACCCATTGATATTGAGGTGCTGCACTCTAATGAGCGCCCCAACGTATCGGCCGTGTTTGGCACTGCCTCGCCGCCCAGCGGCCTCAGCGGTGTAATTCGGCGCTTCGCTTTTAAGTACAGCGAAAATAGCTACCTGCACTGGCTGCCCCTCATTCTGGCCGACCGCGTGAACGTGGTAGAAGGCGTACTCGACGACTTGGTGCACGGCCACGTGCCCAACATTTTTGTCGAGAAGGGCTACAAAGCTCAGTGGAAATATGACCGCACCAGCCTAATTCTCAAGCTAGCTACCGTGGCATTGGTAGCCGGCGGCGCCGTGGCTTTGCTTACGGGCAAAAAAACGCCTAAAAGCAAGCACATCCGCTCGGCCCGCTAGCCAGAAAATAGGCTGCAAACCAGTTAGGCCCCCAAGTTGGCGAGCGTTAGCGCTTGCCGACTTGGGGGCTTTTGTGCTGCGAGGCGATTACTAGCCTATCGCGCCACCGAGTACGCCTTGCGCAGCGGCCCTACCCCCGTTATGCGCACTGACTGCCAGCCGCTGGGCAAAGTGCTCTTCTGCTGCACTATGCCCGTGGGCGTAATGGCCAAGCCTCCAAAACCCATGAGCACGGCTTGCAGCACACCGCCTGCGCCGGTGGCAAAGTAGGGGTTGGTGCCGCCCTTCGTCTCGGCAATGACGCGGAAGGGGGGTAGGAGATTGGGCAGGTACGCATCCTGAAAGAAATGTTGCGCCTTGGCGCCATCGCCGAGCCGCGAGTAGAGCAGCGCAAAAATGGCCTGCGTCATGGCCGGCGTGCCTTCGGTGGGCACGCGGGTTTCGTAATAAGTCAGGTCTTTCTGGATTTGGGCCGGGGCCGTGACGACGTGCAGGGGGTAGGCGAGCAGGTTCGCGTCGCCCTGCTTGATGCCCTCGCCGTGGTAGCTGGCGTGCTCCTGGGTTACGCCATCGGGCATCTTCAGGATGGGAATGTTCTGGGCCACGCGCTGCCAGTCAGCGTTGGCGGGCAGGCCGAGCAGCTTGGCGGCGGCAGCGGCGTTTTGCAGGTTAGTTTGGGCGGCGGCATTGGTGAAGGCGTCGTTGTCCACATTCTCAGCCCACTCGTCGGCGGCCACCACGTTCTTGATGTCGTAGTGGCCAGGGCCGTTGCGCTCGACGCGACTAGCCCAGAAATCAGCCGTAGCCGATAAAATAGGCCAGCCTTTCTCGCGCAGCCAGGTTCGGTCTTGCGTCACGCAGTAGTACTGCCAGGCCGCCAGGGCTACGCAGGCCGAAATGTGGTGCTCAAACGGACCGCTCAAGGCCCACACCGGCGTTTCCTCCACGCCCGAGTCGGCGCTTTCCCACGGAAACATGGCGCCCTGGTAGCCGTGGGCAAAAGCATTGCGCCGGGCCGGCTCCAGGCGTCGGAAGCGGTACTCGATGAGTGACTTCGCAATCTCGGGGTGCAGCACGGCCAGCACCGGAAACATCCACACGTCGGTATCCCAGAACACGTGGCCGTTGTAGCCCAGCCCCGACAGGCCCATCGGCGAGGGCGAAAAGTCGGTGCCCGCCCGCGAAAAGCTGTAGAGGTGATACAGCATGCTGTGCACGTCCTGCTGGGCCTGCGGGTCGCCGGTTATTTGAATGTCGCTCTGCCACAGGTCTTGCCAGGCTTTCTGGTGAAAGGCCAGCAGGCGCTCGCGGCCTTCGAGGCGGGCGAAGATGGTCAGGCGCTCGGCCTCGTTCAGCGGGTCGGCGTGGTGCGCCGACGTGATGCTGGAGCCCACCACGGCGTAGGCGTAGGTTTGGCCCGCCTTCAGCGTCTTGCTGAATTTCATGAGGTGCATATTATTGTCCCACATCTCATGAATAACGCGCGGCTCCTGCCCGTGCGGCTCGCTGAACAAGAAGCTATTAGAAGCGCACAGCAGCAGCTTGCCCGTGGGGCTGCGGGCCGACGACGTGAGCAGGCTAAGCGTGACGTGCGGCCGGTCTATCTCATTGTAGTAGTTCTGCACGTCGCGCAGGGCATCGGGCGCATCCATCACGCTGGCCGCCGTCAGGGCCACATCCTTCCGGGCCGTAATGGCCACATCGAGCAGCACCGTAAACGGCAGGTGGCGCAGCGCATAATACGTGTAGCGGATGGTGGCCTTGTCGCCGTAGTCGAAGGTGGTCGTGAGCGCTGCCCGCTGCATGTCCAGCTCCTGCCGGAAGTTGCGGGCGTCCTGGGCGCCCAGCCGGTGGCCGTCCACTTCCAGGTACATATTCAGCAAGTTAAAGCTGTTGAGAAAGTTACTGACCCGGCCCCGGCCGTACTGGTCGTAGGCGCCGGCTAGCACCACGTTTTTCACCTGGAAGGGGGTAGGCGACGACACAATGCCAATCATGCCGTTGGCCACGGTGGCGCCGTAGTAATTGCTCGGGTCCACCTTGTCGGCAGTAATGCGCCAGGGGTCGGGCGCGGTTTGGGCGGCCAGCGGCAGCCGGGCAGTCAGTAATAAGAGCACGGCCCACAGGCACGTTCTCAGTCGGGGGTGAGTGGGAAGAAACATGGGGGTAGGGCGAGAAACAATGCCAGGCAATGCTGGCGGCACACTGCTTTATTGTTAATTTACTGAGAAGTATTATACTAAAAATAAGTAAGCAAGGCCTGCCAATGCAGTAGCTAAGGGGGGTAGGGCGACCCGCCGCCAAAAAAGCCTTAGCGTCGTGCTAAAACGAAATAGCACTGCCTAAACCCACAAGCTCGGCAGGCGCTACTGCCGAGCAAGGAACACTGTCGAGGCAAGTTAGGGCGTGCGCATCTACCTTAGAGTCAATTCCTAAAAGATGGTTAGACCATAACGCCTTGTTAGAGCTTACCTAGTTGTCCGCGGCTTGAGCCGCGGACAACGCCGCGCTTCTCCTAATTTCCCACCCTTTGCGTACTTTCTTGCTGAATTCGTGGTGGTGCCAACTGCTGGCCTTCTTCCTGTTGCTGGGGGTAGGCGGCTGTGCCCAGGCTACCCGCGAGCCCGTTTATCGCATTGGCTTTTCGCAGTGCACCACCGACGATGCTTGGCGCCGGGCCATGCTCGCGGGCATGGAGCAGGAGCTGGGCTTCCATCCCAACGTTCGGCTTGAGGTACTAGATGCGCACAACGACACCGGCTTGCAGCGCCGCCAAGTGCAGGCGCTCATTCAGCAGCACGTCGACTTGCTCATCATCTCGCCTAACCAGTCGGGCCCGCTCACGGCCCTCACCGAAGCGGCTTACAACCAGAACATTCCGGTCATTATCCTCGACCGCCGCACCAGGTCGCGGCTCTACACGGCCTACGTGGGCGGCAACAACCTGGAGGTGGGCCACACGGCGGGCCACTACTGCGCGCAGCTGCTGCACCGGCAAGGCCGCGTGCTCGAAATCCTGGGCCAGCCCGGCTCGTCGCCGGCCGCCGACCGCCACCAAGGCTTTGCGCAAGCCTTGGCCGCCTATCCGCAGCTGCAACTCGCGGCGCAGCTGCCGGGCGACTGGCAGCCCGCCTCGGTGCGGCAGCGCCTGCCCGCCGTGCTGCGCGCCCACCCCGATGTTGACTTGATTTTTGCTCACAACGACGTGATGGCGCGGGCCGCCTATGAAGTGGTGCAGCAGCTGGGCCTGGCGCCGCGCATTCGCATTATCGGCGTCGATGGCCTGCCGGGGCCCGGCAATGGCTTGCAGTTGGTCGAAGATGGCGCTCTCAAGGCTACCCTGCTCTACCCCACCGGCGGCGAGCAAGCCATCCGCACGGCGCTGCACATCTTGCGCCACGAGCCCTACGAAAAGGAGAACCTGCTGAGTACCATGGTCGTCGACTCGACCAATGTGAGCGCTATGCGCGCCCAAACCGAGCAGTTGGCCCAGCAGCGCCATGATATTCAGCAGCAGCAGCTGCGGCTGCAAGCGCAGCAGCGGCGCTACGCCAGCCAGGAAACCCTGGTGTACCTGCTGCTGGCCAGCCTGCTGGGCGCGGTGCTGCTGGGCGCCTATGTCTGGCGCTCGGCCCGCCTCAACCGCCGCATCCGGCGGGTGCTAGAAGGGCAAAACGCCGAGATTGGCGCCCAGCGCAACCAGCTCGAAGTCCTAGCCCGGCAGTCGCGCGCCGACACCGAAGCCAAGCTGCGCTTTTTCACCAACTTTTCGCACGAGCTGCGCACGCCGCTCACCCTCATTCTGGGGCCGGTGGAGGAAATGCTAACCAGCCCCGCCAACCTGATGCCCGCCCAGCGCCACGACCTGAAGCTGGTGCGCCGCAACACCCAGCGGCTGCTGCAGCTGGTAAATCAGCTCATGGATTTTCGCAAAATCGATGTGGGCAAGATGGCTGTGCATGCCACCGAGGGCAACCTAGTCAGCTTCGTGCGCGAAATCATGGACGTGTTTGAAAAAATGGCCCAGACGCGCGGCATCACCTTCCGGTTCTTGCCCGCCGAGCCGGTCGTTTTTCTTTGGTTCGACGAGGCTATTCTGGACAAAGTGTTTTTCAATCTGCTCTCCAACGCCTTTAAATACACGCCCGATGGCGGGCAGATTACGGTTAGCCTCCAGCCCGTAGCTGCAGATAATACCGTGCGCATCAGCGTGGAAGACAACGGCCGCGGCATTGCCGAAGCCGACCAGCCGCACATTCTGGAGTGGTTTTACCAGGGCAGCCAGCCCACAGTTAATAGCTCGGGCCTGGGCCTGGCGCTGGCTCAGGGCCTAACGCGCCTGCACGAGGGCACGCTCTCGTTTCGGAGCCAGCCTGGCCACGGCAGCACCTTCGAAGTGACCCTACCCCTGGCCAAGCCGGCCACCTTCCTCGATGCCGAGCCGGGCGCGGTGCTGCCCACCTCCACGACTCACCAGCCGGCCGAGGAAGCCGCCGAGCTGGCCGACGAAGCCGCGCCTACCCCCACCGACCTGACCGTGCTCGTGATTGAGGACCACGCCGAGGTGCGCGACTTTCTAGTGCAAAAGCTGCTGCCGCACTTCCAGGTGAGCACCGCCGCCGACGGTGCCGCTGGCCTGCGCCTGGCCAGCGAAACCATTCCCGACGTGGTGGTGTGCGACGTGAACCTACCCGAGCTCAGCGGCCTGGAAGTGGTGGCCCAGCTCAAGGGCGACTGGCGCACCTCGCACATTCCGGTGGTGCTGCTCACGGCCCGCAACGCCCCCGAGCAGCTAGTTGAAGGCGTGCAGGCCGGCGCCGACCTCTACCTCACCAAGCCCTTCAACCCGGTATTTCTGCTCGAAAGCCTGCGCACGCTGCTGCGCAACCGCGACCAGCAGCGCGAGCACTTCCGGCGCGAGCTGAGCGTGGACACCGCCACCGTGATGCCTCAGCGCGCCGACCAAAAGTTTCTGGCCGACCTCACGGCCATTATGGAAGCTCACCTCGACCAGCCGGGCTTGAGTGTGGACGACATTGCCCAGCGCTTGGGGCTGTCGCGCACGCAGCTCTACCGCAAGGTGAAGGCGCTACTCGGCACCGGCGTCACCGATTACCTCCAGAGCCTGCGCCTCACCAAGGCTCGGCTGCTGCTGCTGCAAATGAGCACCACCGTGGCCGAGGTAGCCTACCAAACCGGCTTCTCCTCGCCTACCTATTTTGCTACGGCTTTCAAGAGCAAATACCAGGTGTCGCCCTCCGAGTTCCGAGCTCTGCACACGCCCGTGCGCACCTGACGCAGCGCCACAGCGCGAGCTTGTTAGCGCTTGCTGCTGCGTGAGCAGTGCCACCTCAGTGCTTGTAATGACGAGCAAATGCAAATCGCAAGGTTTGCGCTGGTGCTAGGCCTATGCTTTGCCTTCAAAACTGCTCCAATTTTGAATGTTGTGCTTCAATTTCGAATGCAAAAAGTAAGCGGATTTTGTGTTGATTGTAGGTAATGTATTGGCAATCAAGAAGTATGTATTAAGAAAGCGAATTGTATTAATTCTTAATGTATTTGGAATAATAAAGCACGGGCATAAGCCCAGACCGGAGGGAAGTTTGCACAAACGATTCCGGTCATGCTACAGCGCAAAGTGCTCTTTTGGTCTATTGTCACGGCGCTCGGAGGCTTCCTCTTTGGCTTCGACACGGCCGTGATTTCGGGGGCCGAAAAAGCCATTCAGCAGCTCTGGCACCTCACGGCGTTCGAGCACGGCTTCACCATTTCCATCGCCCTCATCGGCACGGTGCTGGGGGCCATGTTTGGCGGCATCCCGTCAGACCAGCTGGGCCGGCGCCAGACGCTGCGCTGGATTGCGGTGCTCTACCTGGTGTCGGCGGTGGGCGCGGCGCTGGCCCCGGCCTGGGAATCGTTCCTGGTGTTTCGCTTCCTGGGTGGGCTTGGGGTAGGGGCCTCATCAGTGACGGCGCCGCTCTACATCTCCGAGATTTCACCGGCCCGCTCGCGGGGCAAGCTCGTGGGCTTATTTCAGTTCAATATTGTCTTCGGTATTCTCATTGCCTACCTCTCCAACTACCTGCTTGCCAACGTGGGCGAGCACTCGTGGCGCCTGATGCTAGGCGTGCAGGCCGTGCCGGCAGTAGCGTTTTTGCTCTTCCTATTTCGGGTGCCCGAAAGCCCGCGCTGGCTGCTGCTGCACGGCCGCCTCGAAGAAGGCCGCGACGTGCTGCGCATCATCAGCCCCGAAACGGTGGACGCCGACGTGGCCGCCATTCAGGCCAGCCAGGCGCATGCCGGCCAGCAAGACGAGTCGCTGTGGGCGGCGCAGTACCGCACGCCGGTGCTGCTAGCCATGGCCTTCGCCTTCTTCAACCAGGTGTCGGGCATCAACGCCATTATCTACTACGCGCCGCGGATTTTCGAGATGACCGGCCTGGGCCAGGGCGCGGCCTTGCTGTCGTCGGCGGGGGTAGGGCTGGTCAACTTCGCTTTTACTTTGCTGGGCGTCAACGTTATCGACCGGTTTGGGCGGCGCACGCTCATGC
>CALMOO010000696.1:1843-2414 GCA_937871705.1 uncultured Hymenobacter sp. | reverse complement strand
GCAAGGGTAGCAGGTAGTTTCATAACTCAGAAGGCGTAAGAATATGTCACTGGCGTAGAGCCGAGGTAAAACGGGGCGATGCGGCCTAATCATCTGGCACCACCCGTTGAAACACGAAACAATAGTCCGGTCCTACCTCCGCTTTTCCCTAAAACCGAGCGTAGACAAAGTGTAGACAGCCTTTACAACACCTTGATTGAGAGAATATTTGTTTTGCATCCAAGTAATCAAAGTGGGCCTAGCCGCTGTGGTGCTCAGCCTGCACCAGTAGCTCGACGTTGCTCTAGCTGAAGCTTACGGCTGGCCCGCTGACCTACCAAACGCCGAACTGCTAGCCCGCCTAGTAACTCTCAACCACGCCCGCGCCGCCGAAGAAAAAGCCGGCACCGTGCGCTACCTGCGTCACGCCTACCAGGCCCCTGGTCAGCAGCAGGCTGCCTTGGCATTGCCCACCGCCACGTCGACTGCAACGGCCCTCACTGACCTAGCAATCCTTCAGCCCTGGCCTGCCGAACTCGCCCAGCAGATGCAGGCCGTAAGGGCAATAGTGTCGCAGGCAGCCGCACCGGTT
>CALMOO010000696.1:0-1833 GCA_937871705.1 uncultured Hymenobacter sp. | reverse complement strand
TTCGCCGGATCCGGCCCGAGCGCGTGTGGCCGCTGCTTGACACGTTGACGACCCTAGCGCTGATACGCCCGACGCCAGAGGGGGCTTACGCAGGATAAAAGTGTTTTTTGAGCTATGCTATAGAAATTGCTAGGGGCAGCTGGTCGAGTTAATCCAAGATTTCGCCAGCCGACATGTGCGAATCATCGAAAGGGCTTCTCACTAAGGAGCCTTTAGCTAAGGGGAGGCGTGATTTATGTGGGAGTTAAGCCATGCTACTCTTTTTATCTCTAAAGGCCCACGCCGAGTTGGGCCTGCTCAATGGCGTGCTGTGTTTATTCATCTTGCTGCTGCTACTAGGCATTGGCTTAGGTATTATCGGGACGCTGATTGAGCTCTACCGTACCCACATCGGGCAAAAAAACCAGCGAGCAAGGCATACCTGAGGATTGAGGCTACTTTTGAAGGATGCTACTGGTACTGACATATCTACTGTTGCCGCTCGCCACGGGCCTATGGCTACTGAGGAGGAGCAGTCAATTGCTGCGCAGGGGTGGGACTCAGTGGCCGGGCGTCCTACTGCTGAGTGCGGGGGTAGCGTGCACGGGACTGTTTGGCTGGTGCCTGTTTCTGTTTTGGGGCATTACTTGCTAGTGAAGGTTTCGCATCTTGGCTCGGGTCTACCGGCGGGTAGTGGCATAGCCAACAGTGGCCGTACTGGCTCAGCAGTTCGTGGCAACCGGTGGTATTGAGGTCGAGCGACTAAGCGGCATAGTTTGTGCAAACATGCGATTTATGCTGAACACCTTACTACTCTCGGGCTATATCCCCCCGTCTTCGGACGCCATCAATTTTTTCCTAGGCATCCTTGCCTTTTCGGTGCTAGCTGGCCTGCTGGTCCTGTGGTGGGGAGTACGGTTGATAAAGCGGGATAAGTGGGTTGGATTTCTGGTAGTATTAGCCACGATTGCGCTACCCGTGGCAGGCTTTAATTTGCTTGGAAGCATCTTTTAGCAAGTGCGGTGCTGCTTTAGCATAGCACACCAGACGGCTTAGTGAGCGCTACAGTTAGGCGTAGCGTAGGGCCAGAATTAAACGCTAGAAAATCACGTCACGTAGTCGGCTGCGGTAATCAATAGCCTGGTAAATATGACCGGGCGAGCGGCCCGGCGGCAGGTGCACAATGGCCCCGCCACCGGTGGGAATGCCAGCCTCTTCGAGCAGCACGCGGTAGAGGCTAATTTGCAGCGAGTAGATGTTGTGCTCGTGGTCAGCTAAATCCTTGAACGGGCCCCACATCATGCGCCAGATGGTATCGTGGTCAGAGTTAATCGCCTTATTGGTTTTCCAGTCGAGCACGTAGAGTTGCTGGGTAGGCACGTGCCAACCGAGGAAGTCGAGCGTGCCGCACAAACCAGTGGGCTCATGGAAAACGCGTAGCTCCTGCGCTACTGGCAAGAAGTCTTGGAGACGGCCAGCGTGGAGGGATAGAAACTTTTGGCAGCGCAGTACTACCTCCCTATCGTACTCGCAAAAGGCGTTAGCATCTTGGTAGTAGGCTTCGATGAATTCGTGCGTCTTGGTGCCGACCCAGTTGCTGCGGTCCCACTCGGCCAACACCTGCTCGACGGGTAGGCCACGCTTGGTGGCCGTGCGGGGAGCTTGGGCCTGGACATCGAAGGTCTCTTTATACTGCTTAATCCACTGACTCCAGGATGTGAGTTGGCGCTGGTCGAGGTGGTACTCGTGCAGTTCAGCATTGAAGCGCAGGCGTGGGTCGGCAAATAGGAGCAGGCGTTCGTGAATCCAGTTCGGTATCATGGGTTAAGTTGGCTCGGTGCTGCTGGCGGTTGA
>CALMOO010000695.1:267-6069 GCA_937871705.1 uncultured Hymenobacter sp. | reverse complement strand
CGCTAAAAGCACGACAGCGTTGCAAGGGGCGTCTGATTTTATGGCCGCCGCCGACAGTAAAACCACCGATGGCTTAACGAGGTGGGCCCAGCGCCTAGCCGTGGGCACCGTGAAAGGCTATGTGCCGTGGAGCGCGCTACTGATGCAAGTAGCCAAGGACGGCGAGCAGTTGGCGGGCGATCCCCGCAAACAGGCGCGCTCCTTCGGTCAATCACTGGTGCAGGATATTCCCGTCGCCCGCAATGGCCTGCACGACGCACTCGATGTGCTGGGCGACCCACTCCCCATCGACACAGATCGGCTCATTTCCAGTGCACCCTACCGCGACGCGCCCACGCAGGCCGTGTGGGACTGGCTGGAAAAGAACAAGCTGTTCATCACGGTGCCGAACCGCAACAGCGGTGGGGCCATGGTGCTGCGCACCCACAAGGGCGAGGAGACACCGATGGCCGATGACGAATACTTTGCGTTCATGAAAAAGCGAGGACAGCTCCTAAAAGAGGCATTGCAGCACCAGTTACCCGAGTTGCAGAAGCTACCGCCTGACCAGGCGAAGAAGCACCTCCAGCAGGTCGTGAAGCGGGTAACGGGCACCGCTAAGCAGCAGGTATTTGGTAGTTTACCAGCCGCCAAGAAGTAGTAACCTAAGTAGAAAGCACGCTCAACAAGATTATTGAGCGTGCTTTCTACTTAGGTTCTGAATGTGGTTCTGAACCACATTATAAAGATTCTCCTTTGCTAAGGTTAGCAAAGGAGCCCAAAGCGTGAGTTATAATATTGTTTCTGGCAACATTATATATTTTAACAGGGTTATCAAATGAGCCCGTTTGTAAGAGTTATAATGTCCTTTCTAGGGACATTTAAAAAAGGCACACTCCACATGATTAGGGAGAGTGCCTTTTGATTTTGCGCCTGTTTCTACATGTAGGATTTGCCTACATTATACCTTTAAATAGCGCTGAATTAGAAGAATCAATTATTGCACAATGAGTAAGTGAGCATATCGGCCGCGCCCAATAGCGCGCTTGGCATTGTGCGCCAGCAAGGAGGCGCGCTGGTAGTGTATGCCGTGGTCATGCTTCCACACAAGTTCCTGCTCAATGCGCAACCGATATAAAGTGCGCGCAGAGAGGTTCGTTAGGCGCTGCGCCTCGCGTTCACCTACCCATTCTGGTAGTTGGGAGCGCAGGTCTGCTACCTCCTTTTTGAGGTCTTTGCAAAGCTTGAGCACCTCTTGAAATTCAGGGTCGTCTTTTAGATGAAAAGTGAAAGCCATGAGCTGAAGGAGAAGGTGACTACTGCTGAGTAGATTCGGAGAGCATTGAATATAAAGCTATTGCGCAAGCATCTTAGCTAAGCAGCCTCGACCAAGGGCTCGCTTGGCATTGTGAGCCAGCAGCGAGTCGTAATCGTAGCGCAGCCCGTGGTCTTCCTTATAAATAATAACTGAATCGGGTGCCTTGCGAGCGCTTCGAAGCGTACCGCGGGAAAGGCCGGTAATCTGCTGGGCCTGCTCGTCAGTTACCCATTTAAACTGCCGGGACTTGAGGGCTTCAATTTCCCGTTCTTGCTGGTCAACTCTTGCCAGTAGAGCCTGAAAATCGGGGAAGTCGCTTAGATAGATGGTGATACCAGCGGCAGGCTGCGTGACGGTTGACATACTCTTAAAATCTACTGGTAAATAGCAGGTTAATCTAAACAAGGACGGTAGTCCAAGTAGTAGGCTGACGAACCAGTTCCAGGACTAGGGCTACTTAGGCGGCATACCGCTGCGCAAAACTGATTTCTTTTGTTAAGCCCGACTCCGCCTGACGGCGCGGCTCTGGTTGTGTGCGTGTAAAGAAGCTCGCTCATAGTATACCCCGTGGTCGTACTTCCATTTAATGAGCGAGTCGACCTTATTGCGCTCGCGCCAGAGGGTCGCATACGAAAGACCCGTGATGCGCTGAGCCTCTTCCTGGCGCACGTAGTCGGTTTGGGCGGCCAGCAACTCCTGCACCTGCGCAGCTAGTTCTTGGTACTGGCGCTGCAATTGCTGAATCTCGGGAACTTCATTAAGGTCGATGAACATAGCCGGTAAATGTCAAGAGGCATAGAAAGTGGGTAAGGGAAGCGTCCGCTACTAGGTGCAGCAGTAGAAATTCTTGTTACAAGCAAGTCAGCTACTTCCCGACACCTTTAGTGCACCAATATATAGGGGATCTAATATCATTCACAGACGAAAACTTGCTGTGGTATAAATTAAATCACCATACACATGTACACTGATTTAAGTAAGTTTATACTTCAAGCGGGGCTACTGCTGTAGTAGGCAGCAGACTGGGCTAGTAAAGTCCAAAAAGAAAGAATAATCACCCTTTTGAATATTCTAGCAGCAGGTGTACAAAAATGAGCTTAGGCGAGCAGTTCGCGGATAAGGGCAAAGTCCCCTCGTCCTGCTGCTAGCTCGCGGGCGGCCGCCAGGTCGTCGGCATAGGTACCCGCGAATAGCATCGCTTCCACCTTCTGTACGAAGATGTTCTGGCTCCGCTGCGCCACCTGCTCGTCGGTGAGCGCTTTCAGCGAATTACCAGGCCACACACTCGCCGCTGATCGGGAGCGGGTTATCAGCTCCTGGAAGTCTTGGCTACTACGCCGAGGAACCTGGTCGATATACGCCAGCAGCGCTGGACTTAATTGCTGGTTGGGCGCCATGTCAAGGGCCTCAAGTAGGTCCCGATAGGCATCATACACTTGCCCGCCCATCACCTCGTCCTACTGGTCTGGTGTCGTACCAGCTCGCCCGTGGGTGCAGGCCAGGTCCGCCAGTTCCAGCGCGCGGTGGTGGGCAAAAGCTTCTGCCTGAATTAAACTCAGTTCGCCCACCTGGCGCAGCAACTGCTCATACTGGCTGGAAGAGGGGTGCTCGTAAAGCAGCTGCTTATGTAACTGCTGTCGCTCCGGCTCTAAGCTGGCGTGCACGTAAAGGAGGGATTCTATTTTAGGCATGTTGCAGGGTTACTTGGTTAAATACTTGATTATGAGCGCTCAATTTTGAGCGTAAATACTAAAAAGTGTATGATGCCCTTATCAGGTACCTACTCCTCAAATGGCCCACCCCCGCGCGCGTTCCCAGACTCGTTTCCTTTCGACCGGGTGGGGTCTTGTTGATGGGGGGTGGGCCCCTTGGAAGAATAAGGACTTCTGCTCAGTTTTGAGCAGAAGTATCGGAGCTCATCTGGCGCGGTGCCAGGTCTACTTTAGGCTACTTGTATCAAAAAGTATTTTGTTCTGCGTTGGCTGTGGCTGGTACTTGGTCCCCCTAGGACTTGCCAGCTAAAAGGGCAGAGTAAGGACCTGACTCTTTTTACAGCTTATGGCGCTGATGTTAGGACAGCGTGCTCGTAGTGGTACCGTAGGTGCTAGGGTATATAAGCTCAACGCTAGAGAAGGAGTAAGAACCTAGCTGTTTCTGCAAATGTTAAGACCTTATGCCTCCCTACCATACGTTTACACCCGCTGTTCAGCAAGGTATTGCTTACACTATCGTAGCACATGGCGTTCTACAGCGAATAGCCGCTCGCAGTAAATGTCCAGTGGCTTTACTACACACGCTATCAGCGTTACATACGCTTAACCAGGTACTACCCATATCACCTCGCACCAAGCAGTTGAGTGCGGCGATGCAGCTTAGTCTCCCCTTGGTACGCGGCTATCTGCGCGATTTGGAGGCTCGGCGGTATCTAACACGGGAGCACCCGACGATGCAGGTAGGAGAGCACGTACTGGTCTATAAAAGAGTAGCCCGCGCGTTGAAGCTCACCCCTACCGGCATCAGTCTGGTTCAGGATTACCACCGGGAGTTGCGGGAGACAGCAAGCAAGTTGCTAGAAGCAGATTTTTGAGGTAGCGGCACGCCGTCGAAATAGCAGGAGGCAGTCGGCGGCCCAGGTGCTAAAGTGGCCCTCGGAGTCAGCTGACCAGCCAATTAATGAACTGGCTGCTGTACGACAAGCAGGTGCTCTGCCTCCGTTTCTTCGGGCAGGTAGTCGGCTTCGCCTAGTTTCCAGAGCTGGTCCAGTTCAGCTAGGGCTACCGTGTCGACCTGTCCAGTGTCGTCGAAGCGCAGCACCAACCGGTCGAGCTTCAGACCGATGAGGCGCGCCACCAGCATGCGGCCATCTCGCAGGCGCAGCGCATGCACGCCCCTGCTCTGGGTCCAGCGCTCGCGCGGTACCAGCCGGACGAGGTAGCGCGCCCCGGTTGGGTAGCGCGGTCCCATGTGGTTGCCGGCCAGTTCCAGCAAGTACGGTTGGTCGCCGTCAGTATCCGTCACCGTCTCTGGCGCCAGCACGGATGCCTTCGATTCTTCGGGCAAATGGACTACTGCCCCCAGTACCCAGACGCTGACGACCTCGCGCGTCGCTAGTATCAGCATGTCCCCTGTCCGGTCACTTCCCAGCACGAAGTTGTGCTTCGAAGCGGGTGCCGTTAACCGCCGTACCACCCACGTACCATTGTCCAGTACCAGCGCGTGCACGCCGCGCGCCTGCGCCCACTGGTCGGGGGGTACTGGTTGAATAAAGTAGCAAGCGCCCTGCGGGTAGGCCGGGGCCATCGCGTCCGTGGTCACCTCCAGCAGCACCGGCCGCCCCTCATTCTGAATTACGCCAGCCGACGCAGCCGGTACCCGCGCCTCGTTGTGTGGCAGGTAAAGGCTATAGTGGGTGACCTCGTAGATAGCCTGCGTTTCCATCTGTGCCTCGGCGCCCAGCGCCCACGTCAGCACCGCTGGGTGATTGTCTTGCGTCAGTTCCAGCGAGGTACGGTCCACGCGGGCCAGCCGCCCCACCGGAAGTTCGCCGTTTTCCAGGGCGGCCAGCAGCACGTACACGCGGCCCACGACCAGATCGTGACGGGAGTTCACCGGTGCCAGCGCCACAACGGTACCGTCTGGGAAGCGTGGGGCCATGCGGTCGGTGACGAAGATGAATTCCGCCGTTGGTTCGTCTTGGTCCGGTCCCTCGATTGGCTCGATGGGCAGGTAGTCTAATGCCGGCAGGCCCGGCTCGCGCCAGTAAGCGCTATCATTGGGGGTAAAGCCAAAGAGGGAGCTAGGATAGCCCAATTGCTGGGCTACCTCGGTCGAATGATTAGGAATCTGCATCTGCGAAGGCTCGTTAAGCAGCGTTAGAAAAAGACTGATGCGCCTCACTTGAGCCCTCAGCGGCGCGCTCCTGCCTATGCAGAATCTTAGCCCACAGGTAGCCAATCACGGCCACAGCTTGCGCGTAGTCATAGCGTAGCAGGCCAAGTACCGCCTTCGTCTTTTCAGCCCGCAGGATGTACACACTGTTAGCCAGCTTCACAATCTCTTCCTTCTGCTCGGCCGTAGCGTACGCCACGGCCTGAGCCGCGAGAACTTCCTCTTCGCGGCGGGCAATCTCGCGAATGCAGTTGCGATACCACTTCTGCAAGGTGGACAGCGACTGGCAAACTAAGATGTGGCGCGTGGCCGTTTCGTATTCTTCCGTCATGATAACGGGGGACGCGGCGAGCAAGTCGAGCAGCTCGCGGCGGTAGGTGGTGGGGGCGGCTGTTGCAGCGGCAGCTTGCCCATTTACATGAGATTTCATGTAGTTTTGGGATGGATTGGGGTTTGCAATGACTCCACCTAGTAGCGATCCTTGCAGGGGCCGTTGCCGAAGGCCAGCCTTGCAGGGCTGGCCTTTTGCATTCTGTTCGGTAGAGCTGTCCCGTTTGGACATTACAAATATACGCTATTTTCTAACGTTAGAAAACACTTGGTGAAAATATTTATAC
>CALMOO010000695.1:0-257 GCA_937871705.1 uncultured Hymenobacter sp. | reverse complement strand
CAAGTGTAATAACAAGTATTCTGTATATCTTTGTCCCACTATGAACGATGCACCAAAGCCAGCGCTCGGCCGCCCCACCAAAGACCCTGAGCGACTTAAGAAAAGTCGCACCCTCTCCTTTACCGATGCCGAATACGAGAAGCTGGGCGAACTCGCCAAAGCCGCGAAACTTGGCCGCAGTGAATACATTATTGATCGTTTGGGACTGGATAAGTAGCCTACCCCATGCAGCCTCCACCTAACGAACCCGACTATGA
>CALMOO010000694.1:9403-11722 GCA_937871705.1 uncultured Hymenobacter sp. | reverse complement strand
GCTTCTGCTGCGTATCACCTTGCTGCTCGGCGCGGCGGGGCTGCTGGGTGGCCTGGGCATCTGGGTGGGCCTGCGAGCTGGCTACGTCGATGCGTTTTATGCGCGCTTCACCAGTCCGCCGGCGGCTTCGCTGGTGCTGGGTACTTCGCGGGCGGCGCAGGGCATCAAGCCAGTGGTGCTCGCGGCGCGGCTGGGTGGGCGCTACGCCGAGCCGTGGCTTAATTATGCCTTTACGCTGGCCGAGTCGCCTTATGGCCCGGGCTACCTGAACAGCATTGCGCGCAAGCTGGCGCCGGGCACGCGGCACGGATTGTTTATTCTGGCCGTGGACCCGTGGTCGCTGTCGCTGCCCAAGGATGTGAAGCGCGCTAACTCGGCAAGTTTTTCTGAACCGAAAGGGCTCGAAAAGCCCATCCTCTTTCCCGAAGAAAAATCAATGGTGAGCCAACTGCGCAACGTTAGCCAAAATCCTAACCTCGACTACCTGGCCCACTACCTCCACAAGCCCTTTTACCAACTGCTACTCGACACCGACACGGCCCACGTTGTGGAGCGCCTGCACCCCGATGGCTGGCTTGAAATCGCCCTACCCCCCCCTGGCGCCGACACGGCCCTGTTACGTCGGCGCACGGCTGAGAAACTGATTACCTATCAAGCATTGGCTACAAGCAGTCAGCTTTCACACGAACGTCTCTCCAGCTTGTTTGATGTTATTAAGCTGCTCAAACAGCATGGCCAAGTGGTGCTGGTGCGCTTGCCCACCGGCCCCGAAATGGCGGCTTTGGAAAAGCAATTTCAGCCCGATTTTGACCAAAGAATGCGTGCATTCGAGGTGCCCTATCTAAACTACCTAGACCAGCCCTACCCAACCAACGACGGCAACCACCTCACCCGCGGCGCGGCCGCGCAATTCAGCCAGCGCCTGGCGGCCGATATTGCCCGGCTGCCGGCTCAGCCGTGAAGCTGCTTGTTGGCGTAGGCCGCGAACAGCGCCGATGACACTTTATCGAGCACAAAATCAACTTGTTCGTTGATGGTGATGTGCGTGGTGTCGAGTAGCACCGCGTCGGAGGCGCGGCGCAGGGGGCTTTCGGCGCGGGTCGAGTCGATGTGGTCGCGCTTGCGCAGGTTTTCGATAATGTCGGCGAGGTCCACGTGTTCGCCTTTGCCGGCGAGCTCTTCTTGGCGGCGGCGGGCCCGCACTTCCACATCGGCCGTCATAAAAATTTTGACTTCGGCGTCGGGGAATACGGTAGTGCCGATATCGCGGCCGTCCATCACTACCCCCCGCCGCCGGCCCATACGCTGCTGCTGGGCCACCATGGCGTGGCGCACCTGCACGATGACCGACACCTCGCTCACGGAGTTAGAAATTCGCATCTGGCGAATGTCGTCTTCCCGGATTTTATCGTTCAGGCACAACTCGTTGCGGCCGGTTTTGCTGTTGCGCTTAAAGCTGATGTGGATATCGTGCCGCAGCGCGTGCTCGATGCGCGCCATATCATCGAAGGCGATGTTGTTTTCCAGCAAGAACAGCGTTACGCCCCGGTACATGGCCCCGGTATCGAGGTAGGCATAGTGCAGGGTGGCGGCAACTGCCTTAGCAGTAGTGCTTTTGCCACACGAAGAATATCCATCAATGGCGATGACGAGGTTTTTCATAAACACGCGAGAACGGCCATTGGCCCCGCAAGATTACGAAATTCATCCCTTTCGAGCGGCAAATCGGTTTGCCACCCGCTCGGGCACCGACGCAAAAAATGCCGCAACTGAGGCCGTATCGCCCTTATCCAGTTGTTCTTTCACCAGAAAAAAGGGGTTAAAAAAAAGCTTACCTGCCAGCCCTACCCCCGTTGTGCCGTCGGGGCCGGCCGCCCAGTCGCCGCCGTAGGTGCGCACCAGGCACTCGCCGAGCACGCAGCCCAGCGCCATGGCGAAGTCCTCGCGCTCGGCCGGCGTCAGCAAGGCCCGTTGCGCGTCGATGATGCGGCTGAGGTGATGCACGCCGCGGGCGTCGAAGCCGGGGATTTGAAGCTGCTCGCGCACCTGCTCGGCAGCGGTAGTAAGGGCGGTAGCTTCGGAAGATTGGTCGGGCACTTATTTAAAGTAATGTGTTAGAAATCAGCTCAATGGCCGCAGGGGCAGGGAATAGTGCTACCCCCGCTGTGGTGCTTGTACCAGCGGGTTTTGTGCTGCAACGAAGCATGGCGGGCGCAGCCGCTGGCGGTGCTCAGCAGGGCAGCCACCAGCAACCAGGCTGGTAAACGGGAGTTAATGAATAGCTTCACGGCGTTAATTTTTATCAAAAATACCTCATCT
>CALMOO010000694.1:0-9393 GCA_937871705.1 uncultured Hymenobacter sp. | reverse complement strand
CGACTATGTTGCCCAACGTGGGCAGCCGGGCAGATAGTTTATTCAGCTTCAAATGGCTACTCATTTTTCTCTTTCCGTCAATCTAGTAGATATATCGGCCCGTACTATTCTCCCGGTTACGCTGCGGGTGGCCGAGGGCCGCATCGCGGCCCTCGAGGTCGTGCCGGGTGCTACCAGCCCCGACTCAACCCTGCCCTACGCCCTGCCCGGCTTCGTAGATGCGCACGTGCACGTAGAGAGTTCCTTGCTGGTACCCAGCGAGTTTGCCCGAATGGCGCTGGCCCACGGCACGGTGGCTACCGTGTCGGACCCGCACGAGATTGGCAACGTGCTGGGTGTGGCGGGCGTGCAGTACATGCTGGATAATGCCGCTACTTCGCCGTTTAAGTTTTGCTTTGGGGCGCCGAGCTGCGTGCCGGCTACCCCCTTCGAGACCGCCGGTGCCGAGATAACGGCCCAGGACATTGAGCTGCTGTTTCAAAACCCTAAAATCGGCTACCTGGCCGAGATGATGAACTGGCCTGGCGTGCTGCACCGCGACCCGGTAGTGCTCGAAAAAATCGACCTGGCCGTACGCTACGGCCGCCCCGTAGATGGCCACGCGCCTGGCCTGCGCGGCGACGATGCCACGCGCTACGCGAGCGCCGGCATCAGCACCGACCACGAGTGCT
This sequence comes from uncultured Hymenobacter sp., assembly GCA_937871705.1. Taxonomy (GTDB): domain Bacteria; phylum Bacteroidota; class Bacteroidia; order Cytophagales; family Hymenobacteraceae; genus Hymenobacter. Next base: position 8,722 of record CALMOO010000694.1, on the reverse strand, counting down.
TTACGGCGACGGAGGCCCGCGACAAGCTGGCCGCCGACATGAAAATTCTTATCCGCGAGGGCTCAGCGGCGCGCAACTTCGATGCGCTTATCGAGCTGCTGCCGCAGTACTACGACAGCCTCATGTTTTGCTCGGACGACAAGCACCCCGATACGCTGCTGCTGGGCCACATCAACCAGCTTGTGCAGCGCGCCGTGGCGCTGGGCTACAGCGTGTTTGAGGTACTGCAAGTGGCCTGCCTCAACCCCGTGGCGCATTACCACCTGCCAGTAGGCCAGCTGCGCGTAGGTGACCCGGCCGATTTCATCGTCGTCACTAACCTAACCGATTTTGCGGTGCAGCAAACCTACCTCGATGGTGAGCTGGTGGCCGAAAACGGGGCTTGCCTACTGCCAGCCGCGCCGGTGGGGGTAGTAAATAATTTTCATGCGCAGCCGATAACAGTTGCGCAATTAGCAATCAATCAGTATCAACTAGCCGGGGCAGCGCCGGGTAGCCAAGTGCTTACCCCCGTTATTGAGTGCTTTGATGGACAACTTATTACAGCTCGTCGCGACTTAGCCCTTCCTCTCGCCGACGGCCGTTTGCAGCCCGACCCGGCGCAGGATGTACTCAAGCTGGCTGTGCTCAATCGCTATGCGCTGGGCGCGCCGCCCGCTGTAGCCTTCATCAAGGGCTTCGGCTTGAAGGCAGGGGCTTTGGCTAGCAGCGTCGGCCACGATTCGCACAACATCACCGCCGTGGGCGCCGACGATGAGAGCTTGGCGCGTGCCATCAACCTGGTGGTAGCCGCGCGGAGCGGCCTGGCGGCCGTGCACCCCGATGGCCGCGAGCTCGTCCTACCCCTTCCTGTAGCGGGCTTGATGTCGGACCGCCCCGGCCCTGTGGTGGCGGCGGCTTACTCAGGGCTCGATGATTTTGCCAAAACGCAGCTCGGCTCGGGCCTGCAAGCGCCGTTTATGACCTTGTCATTCATGGCCTTGCTGGTTATTCCCAGCCTCAAGCTCAGCGACAAAGGGCTGTTCGATGGCGAAAAGTTTGAGTTTGTGCAATAGTCATAAAAGAGTCCGCCGCCTCACCGTAAAATCACAGCGAGGCGGCGGACTCTTTTATGACTATTCCTACCCCTACTTCGCAGTAGGCACAGGTAGCACATTGATAGCGAAGCGCTTAGCGAGCAAGCGTTGCAGCTTCTCCTCGGTCAAAGGCTTGGTGAGGTATTCGACGTTGGGATACTGGGCCACGCGGGCCGTATCGGCGGCGTGCATGGAGGTGGTGAGTACGGCCACCACGGTGCGGTCTTGCACATCGGCGGGCAACTGGTTGTACTGCTCCAAGAACTCAAAGCCGCTCATACCAGGCATCTTCAAATCCACAAATACCAAGTCGGCCATTGATTGGGCCGCCGGGGTTTGCGCGTCCTTCCACAAGAAGTGGTAAGCTTCGTCGGCGCGGCTGAATGTACTGACTTGCCCCGACAGCGCTAAGCGGCTAAGCAGCCGATTATTCAGGAAGCTTGTCGTCTCATTGTCATCTACCAGCACGATGTGATTGAGCACTTCCATAGATTATTTTCTATGCTTTAATAGCAGTTACTTTAAGCTAACGAAGTTACCACTGCGGACTTACTTCTTCACCACGAATGCTCAACTATTTAGAGCCAGCCCTGCGCCTGCATCCACTCATCATTGTAGATTTTGCCGAGGTAGCGGGTGCCGTGGTCGGGCAGGATAATGACCATCGTGTCTTCCTCGCGCAGGTGCTCACGGGCATATTCCAGGGCGCCAAACACGGCCGAGCCGCAGCTCCAGCCCACGAATAAGCCTTCCTCCTTGGCCAGGCGCCGGGTCATGAGCGCGCCATCTTTATCGGTGACTTTGATGAACTGGTCGATGACGTCGAAATTGACATTTTTGGGTAGAATGTCTTCGCCGATGCCTTCGGTTTTATAAGGATAAATTTCGTTTTCGTCGAAGATACCAGTCTCCTTGTATTTCTTGAATACCGAGCCGTAGGTGTCAATACCCAGCGTGAAGATGCTGGGATTCTGCTCCTTGAGGTACTTACTGGTGCCGCAGATGGTGCCGCCCGTGCCTACCCCCGACGCGAAGTGCGTGATTTTGCCCTCCGTGCCTTTCCACAGCTCGGGGCCGGTGGCTTCGTAGTGGGCGGCGGTGTTTGAGAGGTTGTCGTACTGGTTGGGGTAGAACGAGTTGGGCGTTTCCCGGTTCAGCCGCTTGGCTACCGAGTAGTAGCTGCGCGGGTCGTCGGGGGCCACATCGACGGGGCACACGATGACTTCGGCGCCCACGGCACGCAGGATATCCTGCTTTTCCTTGCTCTGCTTGTCGCTCATGACAAAGACCGTTTTGTAGCCTTTGGCAATGGCGGCGAGGGCCAGGCCCATGCCGGTGTTGCCGCTGGTGCCTTCGATGATGGTGCCGCCCGGCTTGAGCAGGCCAGCCTTTTCGGCGTCTTCTACCATGCGCAGGGCCATGCGGTCCTTTACCGAGTTGCCAGGGTTAAAGTATTCTACCTTAGCTAGTACTGTACCGCGAATACCTTCGGTTACTTTGTGCAGCTTAACGAGCGGCGTGTTGCCGAGGGCCTCAATGACGTGATTAAAATACATGCGGGGGGTAGGAAAATAAATAAAGTAGCAATTGGGGCCGCAAAGGTACGGAACACGCGTAGGCTGAGCGCGCGGTGATACTGAATGCGCAGAATGCCCGCCTCCGGCCCTACTTTTGCCCCAATTCATTCCTCCCAACAAGTCAGCCGCCCATGAGCGTTCTCGTCAATAAAGATTCCAAGGTTATCGTGCAGGGCTTCACCGGCTCCGAAGGTTCGTTCCACGCGCAGCAAATGATGGACTACGGCACCCAAGTGGTGGGCGGCGTAACGCCGGGCAAGGGCGGCACCGAGCACCTAGGCCGGCCCGTGTTCAACACCGTGGCCGACGCCGTAGCCGCTACCCAGGCCGATACCAGCATCATCTTCGTGCCGCCAGCTTTTGCCGCCGACGCTATTTTGGAAGCCGCACAGGCGGGTATCAAGGCAATCGTGACCATCACCGAAGGCATCCCGACCAAGGATATGATTGCCGTGAAGCACTACCTGAAAGACCGGCCCGGCATCACGATGATTGGGCCAAACTGCCCTGGTGTTATCACCGCCGGCGAGTGCAAGGTGGGCATCATGCCCGGCTTTATCTTCCAAAAAGGACGGGTAGGGATTGTGTCGAAGTCGGGCACGCTGACCTACGAAGCGGTTGACCAGCTCACCAAAGCCGGCCTGGGCCAGACTACGGCCATTGGCATCGGCGGCGACCCTATCATCGGCACCACCACCAAGCAGGCGGTCGAGTTGCTCATGAACGACCCCGAAACCGAAGGCATCGTGATGATAGGCGAAATCGGCGGCGGCATGGAAGCTGAAGCCGCTCGCTGGATTAAGGAAACCGGCAACAAGAAGCCCGTCGTGGGCTTCATTGCCGGCCAGACTGCGCCTCCCGGCCGCCGCATGGGCCACGCCGGCGCCATTGTAGGCGGTGCCGAAGACACGGCCGCCGCCAAGATGGCCATCATGCGCGAGTGCGGCATTCACGTCGTGGATTCGCCCGCCGAAATTGGCGACACGATGCTGAAAGTGCTGGGTAGCAAGTAGTATTACTCTTCATTCATAATACAGAGAAAGCCCCGGTAATTGCCGGGGCTTTTTTTTAGGACCTTTTATATTCACTACCCTGCTTATTTTCTTCCTATGCACACGCTTACAAGGCTTCTTTTAGTAACAGCGACATTAGCACTGGTCACGGCCTGTAAAAAGGAAATCGAGACGGTTACAGTGCAGGTGGACAAAGTATATAGTTGGATGCCGGTGAAACAATTGTGGGGCAATCAGACCTCCATTGTGGGAATAACTGCCGGCACAAACACCGTTAATATTCAGGCGATTGGTCGTTTTGAGGTGCTCTCACCCTTACCTGGCTCAAAAGAACAGGCTCAGAATGGCTACTATACCGGGCTGAATCATTTGTCACGCACTTGGTTCACCGACCCTACCCCCTTTGACGTCCGAAATCGCATACCAATGAACGCGAATTTTTACGCAAATCCTGGTGGATACCGGGATGTGAGTTCGGATACAGTACTTACCATTTACCCAACCAGCTATTTCGACAATATAGCTTACCTACACTTACGCAAACTGGACCCTCACGCCGTTCGATTCGAGAATTTTCTCGTTGGCTCCATGCATCCATTTGGGGTCATCAATCGGAACGACTATCTGCTATGCAGCTACTACACAGATAATCCTGCTGCGAATACAGGATTTAATTTAATCTTAAGTAAGCTCAGTACCGGCCCAGCGCCCGTCCCAACACCAGGACCAGCACAGCCGAAGACCTTAATAAGCTCCCAAATTATCCGAATACCTACTCCTACCCCAAGTGAGCGCAGTTTTAAAGAGCTTTGGGCAATTGACGACTACTTCTTGGTTTGGTGCGATTACGCCGGGCTTTATAAAATCCGGCAGGATGGGACGGTAAAGCAAGTGAATGGCCCGGTGAGTCCCACCACGGTTTATAAATGGCAGGGCACCGTTTACGCCATTCAGCAGAGTAGCGCTGGTGATGCTACTTTCTATACGTCAACCAATGATGACGAAACCTGGCAGCAAATTACTGGCTTTAACCAAGCGCTTACTTTCTCAACCTTCTACCCCATTGGCGACAGCTTAGTAGGTGTAACACATGGCGTCGTGAACAATAACCTATTTACCATGCGGTGGCTAGGGCCTGCTAAGCTAAGCCTACGGGAGTTGAAGACTGACGGGTTGGACTATGCTGAGTTTTCAGACCTAACGCAGCTTGGCGACACGGTGTACCTGGGCACAACTAATGGCTTGTTTAAGCGTCCGTTGAATAAGTTCTTTGACAGTAAGCAGTAGCTATTTCTTTCGCCACAGCACGTGCGGATATATAGCAAAGCCCAGCGACGTATAGCCGCGGCTCAGCTTAAACTGCCGGGCTGGGTCAGCACGGTCGGCGGCAGACCGCTCGTCGTAGCCGAAGGTGCCCGACACTCCGCAAGCCACCTGCAGCTGGAAAAGCTCGCTCGCGCCCGGCCGGACCCGAAAGAACAGCATGGGCTCGTAGCGCGAAATGGACGTGGCCGGCACGGGCTGGCCCAGGTCGGTGACATCGGTAAGGTGCAGCTGCACCAGCCGATACGCAAAACCCGCGCTCACCTGCGGGCTGGGCTGCCAAGTGAGGTAAGCCTCGGCCGCGTATTTGTGATACGTGGCATCGAACTGGTGCTGAATAAGCGGGCTGAAATGGATAAACGTAGCGCCGTCCTCCTGGTAGCGCGCCAGGGCATGCGCTTGCCCGAAGCTAGCCAGGCCGCCTATTAGCCAGTGCGGCCCCAGTGGCCAGTAGGTGCCCAGGCCCAGCTCGTACTGGCTATTCCAGGCGTGGGTGGTGGTATCGGTGGGCGCGGGCCGGCTCGACTTGGTGCTGGCGGCAGCGCGCACCAGCAGGTGGGGTAGGGGCGAGTAGGTGGCGCCCAGTTCGAAGCGATTGGTGAGCGACCAGCTGCCGATGGCTTCCAGCTCGCCCTTGCCCCGAATTTCGGGGGCGGCGCCCTGCATGGGCACGTATACCGAACAGCTGCTTAGCAGGAGCATCAACACACTTAATCTACTCAGGGAGTATAATCGAACCATAAGGTGAGTACGTTTTTTGACGGGTAGCACTGGTGGAGGTGCCCTACCCCCCTTTTGGAGCAATATACCCAACTAAGCGTTGCATGAGCGGCAACTATGCCGGTCGCCCGTTGAGCTTTTGCGTATACCACGTGCTGCTTTTTTCCGCAGCTAATGCGTTATTTATGCCTGATTATTCGTGTGATGCTCTCATCATTGGCTCTGGCCAAGCCGGCAACCCGCTGGCGAAGTACCTGGCCGAAGTTGGCCAGAAGGTCATTTTAGTAGAAAAAGCCCAAATGGGCGGCTCGTGCCTCAACCACGGCTGCGTACCTACCAAAACGCTGCTGGCGTCGGCCACGCGGGCCCATCAGGTGCGCACCGCCGATGCCCTGGGCATCCGGGTAGCCAGCGAGGTGCAGGTGGATATGCCGGCCGTGATGACGCGCAAAAACAAGCTGCTAAATGAATCGCGCAGTAGCCTCACTGAGTCGCTGGCGCCCGAGCACGAGAATATTACGCTGCTACGCGGCCACGCCGCGTTTAAGAGCCCGCACCAGGTGCGGGTGCAAGAAACTCAGGACCGCGCCAGCGAGATTACGGCCAAACAGGTGTTTATCGACACAGGCACGCGCGCGGCGGTGCCCGAAATACCCGGCCTGGCCGGCACGGGCTTCCTGACTACCACCGAGCTGCTCAACCTGGAGGAAGTGCCCGAGCACTTGCTCATCTTAGGTGGCGGCTACATTGGGCTGGAATTTGGGCAAATGTTTCGGCGCTTCGGCAGCCGCGTGAGCATCATTGAGCACGGCGACCAAGTGCTGGCACACGAAGACAACGACGTGTGCGAGGCTATTCAAGGTGCTTTAGAAGCGGAGCAAATCGAGTTTGTACTAAATGCTGAGGTGCGGGCCGTGGCGCGCAACGCAGCGGGGCAATACACGCTCACTACCCACACCCGACAGGGCGAGCGCCGCCTGCACGGCAGCCACCTGCTGGTAGCCACGGGGCGCATTCCCAACTCAGACCAATTGGGCCTGGAACTGGCCGGCATTAAGACTGATGAGCAAGGCTACATCAAGGTTAATAGCCGCTTGCAAACCAATGTGCCACACATTTATGCGCTGGGCGACGTGCACGGCGGGCCGCAGTTTACCCACATCAGCTACGACGACTTTCGGGTGATTCGCGATAATCTATCGGGCTCGGCGCGCCGCTCGGCCAAGCAGCGGCCCCTACCCTACTGCGTGTTCACCGACCCGCCCCTCGCCCGCGTTGGCCTGAACGAAGAGCAAGCCAAGGAAAAGCAAATTCCTTACCGCGTGAGCATTACGCAGGTCAAGCACATTAGCCGCGCCCAGCAAACCGGGCAGGATGCGGGCTTCTGGAAAGTACTCGTGGGGCCCGACGACCGCCTGCTTGGTGCCGCCATTCTGGGGGCCGAGGCTGGCGAAATCATGACCATTCTGCAAGTAGCTATGGCGGGCCGCCTGCGCTACCAACAGCTGGCCGATATGGTTATTGCCCACCCTATCTGGGCCGAAGGACTGAATGTGGCATTTAAAAATTTATAGCCGCTAAGGTGAAAAGCCGCTTGGCCTTGCTGCATAAACTCGCAAGGCCAAGTGGCTTTCCTACCCTCTCGTTATCATTTCGTTATTTCTTCCCCTCTTTTACTACCTCCACCCCGATAGCCATAATACCGGGCAGCTGGTTTTGGCGCATGTACTGCTCCATAGTTAGCTTGTAGAGGCCAGGGCGCGCAAAATGCACCTTACGCAGGGCTAGAAACTGGTGGTCGAAGATATCGCCGGCGCCTGAGCCCAAGGGCTCGCCCGTTTTCGGGTCGAGCAACACCATCTGGTGCAGCAGCGGCTGGCCTACCAGGCGGCCATCGGGCCCCGTGAGGGTGTGCTTGAGGTAAAGATTGTAGAACCCGTAGCCCGAGGCATTGCGCACGTTGAAATACACGTTGTAGCGAGCAGTCGTGTCGGCAATGTTAAAACTGAAGCTGGGCCGCTGCTGCACGTCCCACACGTAAGGGTCGCCGGCGGGCGATTTCAGGTCCACGTTTTCCTCGTACACCCGGTTGGGGTCGCAGGCGCTAAGCGTAAGTAAGGAAGCCAGGCCCAGCAGCGCCAGCCGAGGCTGGGCCACCAGCCAGTTGAGCAGCTTGGTCATGCAGGTGTTCAGTTGTGTCGGGTAGGTAAGTACTGGTTAATTGCTGCCCGTGGGTGCACCGCCCGGGCCACCTGGGCTATTGCCTTGGCGGCCGCTACCCCCCCGGCGGCCGCGCCCGCGCGATGAGCCGCCGGGGCGGGGGGCGTCGTTGCCCTCACGCGGAGTGCGGGGCAGCTGAGGCGCCCCGCTACCTTCGGCCGGCGACGACGAGCGCGGCGCGCGCCCTTCGGGCTCAGTGCGGCGGGGGCGCTCCTGCTCGGGCCGGGCTGCTGCATCCGGGTTGGCACCCGTGCTTTCGCTGTTATTGCCGCGGCCGCGGCCGCCACGCCGGTTGAGCGGGCGGGCCGCTGAGCCCCGACGGCCGCGCGGCTCCGCGGCATTATCGTCGGAGGGCGGACCCGAGGGGCTCAGGGGCACGGCCTCGGAACGAGGCGCGGCGGCCTGGCCCTCGGGGCGCGGCGGCCGAGGAGTGCCCGGGTTGGCACCATCGGGGCGCTCACGGCGGCGCGGCTCACGCGCTTCACGGGGCTCACGCTTTTCGGGTGTGGCAGCTTCGGCGCTGGTGGGGGGGGTAGCGGCGCTGGCTTCGGGGCGGTCGCCACGGTCTTTGCGCTTGCGCTTGCTGCGCTTGCTGCCACCTTTTATCTGGTCGTCGAGGCGGTCTAGCTCGCCTTCCATCAGGGTCGAAACGGCGGGCACTACTTCTTCTTGCAGGCGCGGCGCCAGCAGCGCATCGGGCTTTTCGCCGCGCTTATTGGCTTCCTGCACTTCGCGCACGCGCTCGGTTGAGAGCATCACCCAGTTGTTGTCACCTTTAAGGGCAAACCACATG
>CALMOO010000693.1 GCA_937871705.1 uncultured Hymenobacter sp. | reverse complement strand
GCTTCAGGTACTCAATGCCAATACACATCCTACGGCCGGCGCCATGCTGCTGCGGCTTTTTGTAGAGGCCAGCCTTGACCACTGCTTGGCTCAGCTAGCTGTTAATATCCCAGTCGACACTACGCTTGTGGAAAAACTGCAAGCAACTGCTAAGGTTTTTAGTGCAACCGGCGCCCTTAAAGAGTCAGCCTACGTATATATGTACGAAAATTTACAGGCAGACAAAGTACTTTTGCCTACTGTCAGCCAACTTAATACCTCTATTTATAGTCAGGCCGCTGCTCCCTTGGCGGCCGATTTGCGCAGACACTGGGATAACTTGCAGGCTATTTTACATCTTATCTGGTCTTAGTAAGAATGGCTGTCCAACCATTTCCCTCGCCGCTCCGCTACCCCGGGGGGAAGCTTAAAGTAGCTAACTACGTCAAGTTACTCTTTACGCTGAACAACCTCCTGGATGGGGACTACGCGGAGCCGTACGCGGGGGGATGTAGCGTGGCTTTATCGTTATTATTTGGGCAGTACGCTTCCCGAATTTTTATCAACGATATTGACCCCGATGTCTTTGCGTTCTGGCATTCGGTACTGAACGAAACTGATGCACTAGTGAAGCTCATCGCCGATGCGCCAGTGCACATGCCTGAATGGAGAGTCAAACGCCATTTTTTGGACCACCCATTAGATGAAGACACCCTGCTGCAACGGGGATTTGGGGCGTTTTACCTCAACCGCACAAATCGCTCGGGCATTATTCGCGGTGGGGTGATTGGTGGACAGGACCAAAAAGGCAAGTGGGGAGTTGATGCTCGATTTAATAAGCCAGAACTCATTAGCCGAATCGAAAAGATTGCCCGGTACCGCGACCGCATTCACTTAACTAATGACGACGCGCTAGTCTTCCTAAAAAATCTAAAGCCAAAACTCCAGAAGCGCAGCCTCATCTACCTCGACCCACCGTACTTTAACAAAGGTGAAGGGCTCTATACCAATGCGTACGGGCCGGAGGAGCACAAAGACGTAGCGAAAGCAGTGGCTCAATTACGCACGCCGTGGATAGTATCTTATGATACCACAGAGCGCATTCTGGAGCTGTATAGTAAGTTCGAAAAGATAGAATACAACTTATTCCACAGCGCAGCTAATCATGTGGATGAGGCGCACATCGTCAAGCTTGCGGCAGCAGCAAAGGCAGCTCAGTTACGGCTTGAATCTGGTATTACCGAACCAGCAACAGAAGACAAAGAAGAACCCAAGCCACGTCGTAGAGGTAAGGAGGTTATGTTTTTTTCAAAAGGTTTGCTTCGCCCAGATAGGATTGACGACCCTTCGGGCGTTTCGGCTAAACAGTTGAACCAGCTTTCACTTGCGCTTTAGAGTTACCGTTGTGAATAAATATTTCACGCGTTCCACCTCTACATTGCCCGCCTTGCAGAAGTAACCCACCAGCTCCTCACCAAGCGGCTAACTCAAAAAGGCCATGCCAGTATTCAACTCACCTTCTACTAGGACGAACAGCGCCTAGGCGCGGACCAGAAGTGCGGGATTAAGTAAGTAGAAGCATGGCATATTACCTTGCTAGCGTATGGAAGTAACCCGCCAGCTGCGCCTAGACCAGCTCTCCAAAAACGGCCTGGCCCGAATCCAAATCACCTGCTGGTAGTATGGCTTGCACCTAACTTAGCAGCGAAGCCAGCGCCCGCTTCAACTGCAGCTTCTCTGGGGAGAGCGCAGGCATAGTAGCAACTGAAGACATAAGCTGGCATCAAAGAAGTTGTACCAGCTGTCTACTTCACAGTCAGTAAGTCTTCCAGCCGCCCTTTACTGCGCCAACGCTGTGAGATAGGATAGCGCTTCGTCAAGCTCGTGAAACGTGCGGTAGCGTAGGGAACCCTCGGACGCCTTCATCGACATCTCCAAAAAGGACAGGCGAGCTACCACCTGCTCGGGTAGCACGACTACGCCCGTTAACGGGGTAGGGCGGGGCACTACCCCAGGGAGCCACTGGCTGGCGAACCACTGCTTTTCGTCGGCCGAGTAAGGCGCCATCTGCCGATTGTCCGACAGAAACTTGTGCCAGTTCCGTGCCAATAGTAGTTGCCCAAGCTGGGCGAGGAGGGCAGCCAGGTCACCGGTTTGCCGTTTACCAGGTAGATAGCGCAGTTCGGCATAGCGGTCGAGTGAATGCTCCAGCACCAGCCCGGCGGGATTGCGAAAGTAGATAGTTGAGGCGGTCATTAGGCTACAAAACTACCCTTCCGGCAGCCGCACCCTATGCGCATAATCCGCCAACGGCACGGCTATACGAACCCATTCGCTAACTACGCCTTGCATACCAGCGGGGCTTTTCTTTGCCCACCCCTCTGGCAGCTATGCCCACCCTATCTTAGCCAGCATGAAACATCTGCTACTAACGATGGGGCTGGTTGAGTGGCACGATTACTTCGCGGCGATGGCCGGATGCGCCGCCACGCTTACGGGGCTGATTTTTGTGGGCGTCTCCATTGGCCTGCAAACCATCCTGGAATATCCCATGCTGCCCAGCGTGGCCCAGCGCTCGTTGCTGCTGTTAGTCACTATCCTGCTCGTGGCTGGCTTCTGCTTGCTGCCAGGTCAATCGGTCATGCTGGTCGGCGGTGAACTACTCGGCCTGGGACTACTGAGCTGGAGCCTTAGTAGTTGGCTCAGCTTGCGCATTTGGCGTCATTCGCCCGCCGAACATAAGTATTGGTCCGCGCTGCTACTGCCCCAACTAGCGACGCTCCCCTACTTGCTGGCCGGCGGGTGGCTGCTAGCCGGCGAGGTCAGCGGGCTCTACTGGGTAGCGGCTGCGGTAGCCTTCTCGTTTTGCCAGGCTAGCGTAGATGCCTGGGTCCTGCTCATCGAAATTCATCGGTAGGGTGGTCGTTCAGCGTGCCGGCAGGCGCACGTAGGCCGCGTAGTCTTCTAGCTGGCTAGCTTGCCCTCACAAACGCCCGCCCCACTCATTAGCCAGCGTGTCATAGTAGCGTTCGGCAAAGAAGCCACTAGGCAGATGATAAGGTTGATGGAATCCTCTTCCTCGTTGGCGCGTCACGAAAGTATCCTCGTCGAAGACGGCCACTAATTGTCGCACATAGGGCAAAGTATTAACTTCGTACAGCGTCATGCTGGTAAGATAGTACGATGACCAACCAGGAGAAAGCCGAGCAACTAGTCGATGAGGAGATGGCGGAGTATCAGAACCGCCTGACGACTATGTGTCTGCTAAGTAGCCTACGTTAAATTCCGTAGTATTCAGGCTTTTCCTAGGTAGTTCTAGCATAGTAGCTGGGGGAGATACTGCGTAAAACTGGTATGAAAGAACTACAAACTGAAACGCAACGCCGACGCGCTATTGCCTGGGCTGTGGCTTTAACGGCCAACACGCCGCTGGCTCCGCAACAGTATGAATCGGAGCTGTTAGAACACTACGCGCGGGGTACGCTTACGCTCGACCAGGTACTGA
>CALMOO010000692.1:3004-6841 GCA_937871705.1 uncultured Hymenobacter sp. | reverse complement strand
GGCCGGGAGCCGCCTTGCGCTCGTCCCAGTACAGCGTGCGATAAAGAAATTCGCGCTGGTCGGCGTATTTCTTCAATTCTTCTTTGGGTTTGGGCTCGTCGAATAGCTGCTCGAGAATCTCGGTGGCGGGCATGCCGTTGAAGCGGCGCAGCAGGTCGTTGGCATCGGCCTTTACGTCGAGGTCGCGAAACAGCAATTGAAAAGCACGAGCTTGAATAGGTGTGTTATCCACGATAACACCGTCCATGTCAAAGATGAGGGCTTGTAAATCAGACATAATGAAGAGTAAGAAACAAAATCATGGATTATGCAAACGCTAGGATACGGCACTGGTGCTGGCTGCTACCTGCCGGGTCGGCGCCAGAGGCTACTGGCGCGACACCCGTGCCAGTACGTAGGCAAGGCCCGCTCCGACTAGCGCCAGCCCTACCCCCACCAGCGGGGGCGAGGGGTAGGCCGCCAAAAACGCGCCTACAAAATCGGCGAAGTAGTGAAAGCCAGCCGCCGGCTTAGCGCGGGCCAGCCAGCCGATAGGTGAGTAGCACGTCGAGCGTGGGCAGGTACCCGTGGTGGCGCAAGCTGGTATCGACTTCGTGGTCGAGGTCGGTGTAGAGCTGCTGCGTGATGCCCAGGGCATCGACCAAGGAGCGGTTAGAGGCAAACTGACTACGGGTCGTGAAGATTTTGCCCAGGCCCGCTTCCAGGTTCAGGCCGAAGCGCGAATCACGAAACTGGAACGCGCGCCCGACGCGCAGCCCGCCCAGCCACAGGTTAGTTTGCATCTCGAAGACGAAGGCGGGAGAAGCCAGCAGGCCAAAGCCCGAAAAGTCGCGCTGGAAATACGCTCCTAGCCCCTCAGCCGGGGTGATAGCCCCGGCCGTCAGGTGCACGTACTGTCCAAACAGCCCCGCGTACCAAGGCGAGTTGGCGTGCACATTCACTCCCACGCTCAGCGAGCTACCCCGCCGAAACGAGCGGTCGATGGCATCGCCCAGCTGCCGGTCGAGTCCAAAGCCTTCGAGCGTTTTGAGGGTATAGCGGTCGAAGGGCGGCACAATCAGCCCTCCCTGCACCCGCGCCGAAAAGCGCGGGCTAGCCTGCACCTGGTAGCCCGCCGTGTAGCTCAGCGGCAGCTGCACCCCCGCAAACACCGTGTGCCGCACGGAAAATCTCTCCGTTGGGGCAGCCGCTTGGGCCCGCGTCAGCAGCGGCAAGCTCAGTAGTAAAATAGTAAATTTCAGCATAGTAGAAGTGAGTACATGAAGCGCGTACTACCCCCAGTCATCAGTACAGGGCCGGCAAGGGGTAGCCGCTGGCAGCAGCTTAGCGGCCGGGTAGCGTTGCAGGCCGCTTGCTTTGCTCGGGCGCAAAATACCACGCTGGCTGTACGATACTTTTCAGCTCGACAACTAATTAAATAACAATGTTTTATCTTTTGAATTCACAACTATTTGTGCTACACTGCCTATAAATTGAGTAGAGTTCAGGTTGGGGTGGGCGAAGGCGCCGCTGAAAATAAGTGCCCGCGCAACAAGCGCTTTATAGCTTTTTGATGCGTGGCATTCGCTGAGAAAACAGCCCTCATCCCGACCCCAGCCAAGCCGGCAATAGCGACTAGCAAACAGCCGCCGACAACGTTCCCCAGAGCGGCGAGTGCTCCTCCCCCATCCTGTGGGGGTGTCAATCTGCTAAACCGCTGCGGAGATGCTCCCAGCCGAAGTCGTGTGCTATCGCAGCTTCGGCCGGGTCATCGAGAGAAGAACACGCGCCCAGCGCTGCAATTGTTGACTGCTCTACCTAGGCTTATTGCGGCTGGCTGTCGGGGGCAATCGCTGCACGGCTAGCTGTAGCCGGAAAAAGCCACCAGCGGCGCTAAGCTAGTTGGTGATGTTACCGCTGCTTGCCAGTTTGCCGACATGACGCTCTACGAGTTCAACGCCCTACCCTCCGAGCGCCCACTCGTACTCGCCGTCGACGAGGAAACCTTTCTAGCGCGGCGCTGGGAAGAGGAGGACGGCATTAATCTGTATCGCCTACCGGGCAAGCTTCTTCTTCGAGTTGTATTGCGATATGCATGCTAATGAACTGGTACGATTGCGCAGTTTCCGAGGCGCGGGGCCGCCGGAATACGCAACATTTCGCATTGAGCTGCCGAGAGAGTTATGGTAAAATCCCGACCTGGGGGCCAGCGTGTAGCGTGGCTAAGCGCTACTTTTACAGGCATGAAACACCTTTTACTCAATACTTTTTTACTAGCAGGCCTGGCTACCCAGGTGCTGGCGCAATCCGTCACCATGAGACCGGCTGTCGCCTACGGCAGTGGCGGCTCGGGCACAAGTGCCGTTGCCGTGCAAGACCTCAACGGTGATGGCAAGCTTGATATCGTACTGGCTAACACTTCCTCAACAGTGGGCGTGCTGCTGAATGCGGGCACGGGCACCTTCCCGGCCACGGCTACTACGTATGCCAGTGGGGCCACCTCCGGCAATGCCAGCGCAGTAGCCGTGGGCGATGTGAACGCCGATGGTAAGGCCGATATCGTCGTGCTGAACACCAACGACAGCACCGTGGGTCTGCTCCTAGGCAGCGGCACGGGCACTTTCCAAGCGGCTACCACCTACGTGGTAGGCAGCTACGCCTACCCTACCGGGCTGGCGCTGGCCGACGTAAACAACGATGGCCGGGCGGACGTGCTGGTGGCTAACAACACGACGAGCTCAGTGGGGGTGCTGCTGAGCCGAAGCACTGGTGGCCTGGGCACGGCCACGCAACTTTCGACTGGGAGCCGAAGCCCGCAGAGCCTCACGGCGGGCGACATGAACGGTGACGGCAAGCCAGACATCATTTTCGGCAGTTCAGCCGGCGAGGTAGTCGTGCTGCTGAATAGCGGCACAGGTACTTTCACCGCCACCATGGCCCCTGCCTACCCTAGCGGGGGCAGTAGTGTGCAGCGGGTGAGAGTGGGCGATGTGAACGCCGATGGCAAGCTAGACGTGGTAACGGCCAACACCTTTGAGAACTCGGTGAGCGTGCTGCTGGGTACCGGCACCGGCAGCCTGGGTACGGCGGCCAGCTACTCGGCCGGCAGCAATAGCGGTCTCACCTCAGTAGCCCTAGGGGACCTCAACAAAGACGGCCGACTCGACCTAGTATCGGCCAATTATAGCATCAATTCGGCGGGCGTGCTGCTGGGTCAAGGTGCGGGCGCCTTCCCGGCTACCGCCACCCTCTTTTCGACCGGCAACAACAGCGCGCCCAATGATGTAGTAGTGGCCGACGTGAACAACGACACCAAGCCCGACCTGGTCACGGCCAATTCGACCACGGCCAAAGTCGCTGTGCTACTCAATAGCACCGTGTTGGCTGCCAAGTCGGCGCTTACGGCAGCTAGCATGGTACTTTCCCCCAATCCTACCCGGGACACGGCGCTGCTAACCGTACCTGCCACCGACCAAGCGCGCCCCGTGCAGGTGTTCGATGCGGTAGGGCGCGAGGTGCGACGCCAAGTGTTGCCAGCTCACACTACCGCTATTGCCGTGGAGGTAATCGGCCTGCCTCTGGGGGCCTATACTGTGCGCTGTGGGGAGGCTGCTGGGCGACTGATAATGGAATAGGCCGGCCGTAACGGAAGTTTTCCATCCTCACTTGCCCAAAAGCCCTGGCCACACAAGCCAGGGCTTTTTCGTAGCGTGACAGCACGTACTCGCCTTCACAGCAGCCGACACTTGGCAGCTTTTTCACCCAACGCCTACCCTGCCCTGGATGGCTAACGTCGGTGACCTGGGGACTACTCTAGGCTGGCAAGAGATTCGGCCCTGAAACCGCGCAGCTCGGCCG
>CALMOO010000692.1:2309-2994 GCA_937871705.1 uncultured Hymenobacter sp. | reverse complement strand
CCCTGCTGAACTTTTTCCACCCAGTGCGCATCGGCTATTAGCGAGCGCCCGACGGCCACGAGGTCGAAGTCCCGGCGGTCGAGGCGGCGCAGTAGCTCTTCCAGCGAGCTGGGCCCCGATGATTCGCCCGCGAAAGCACCCATAAAGTCGCTGTTCAGGCCCACCGAGCCCACCGTAATGGTGGTTTTGCCCGTCAGCTTTTTCACCCAGCCAGCAAAGTTTAAGTCTGAGCCCTCACTAGTAAACTCGGGCTCCCAGAACCGACGTTGCGAACAGTGAAAAATGTCGACGCCCGCATCGGCCAGCGGTAGCAGCCAGGCCTCCATCTCCTGCGGCGTGTGGGCCAGCTTCACGGCGTAGTCCTGCTGTTTCCACTGCGAGAGGCGCAGGCTAATCACAAAGTCTTCGCCCACGCGGCGGCGCACCTCCCGCACGAGTTCCACGGCCAGGCGGCTGCGTTCGGCCAGCGTGGGGCCGCCATACGCATCGGTGCGCTCGTTGACGCCCGCCCAGAAAAACTGGTCAATCAGGTAACCATGAGCCCCGTGCAGTTCCAGGCAGTCGAAGCCCAGGCGCTGGGCATCGGCGGCCGCCTGCCCAAAGGCCGCAATCGTGGCCGCAATGTCTGGCTGGCTCGTGGCGTGCCCACCTGGCGTGCCCGGCTTAAGCAAGCCCGAGGGCCCTT
>CALMOO010000692.1:0-2299 GCA_937871705.1 uncultured Hymenobacter sp. | reverse complement strand
GGATACCGCCACCGCGGGCTTCCAGCCAGAATAATGGTCGCCTATCGCACCCATGTGCCAGAGTTGGGGCCCCATCTTGCCGCCCGCCTGGTGCACTTCGTCAATGACGTGCTGCCAGCCGGCCAGGGCTGGCTGACCGTAGAAATGAGGCACGCGCGGCGTGTTAGCTGAGGCAGGGCGGTCTACCACGGTGCCTTCCGAGATAATTAAGCCCACCTGCCCTTCGGCCCGGTGGCGGTAGTAGGCGGCGACATCGGCCCCCGGCACGCCGTCGGGCGCAAACTCGCGGGTCATGGGCGCCATGACGATGCGGTTTTTAAGGGTGAGTGATTTGAGCGTAAAAGGGGAGAACAGCGAATTAACTGACATAACAGGCTAAAAAGGTGATGCGACCGCTCGACCGAGCGCCTTGGCCACTACAGCTGAGACGAGCCAGCGGGCTAGCAGTGGCAAAGGTGGACGCCTTAGCGTACTTTTGGCAAGTAGGCACCTTTTTGTTTGGTTGTTTCCTATAGGTAACTGTTATTGAAAACCAGACCTTTATGATCGAAGAAAATTTAAAGAAAGTATACTCTTGCGCCATTGCTGCCAGTGTCGATATAGTTGGCGGCAAGTGGAAGACCAGCATCCTGCTCCACCTGCGAGACCGCACCATGCGGTTCGGAGAGTTGCAGCGGGGCGTCGACATCTCGCAAAAAGTGTTGACCCAGCAGCTCAAGGAACTGGAAAAAGACGGCATCGTGCGGCGGCAGGTGTACGCCGAGGTTCCTCCCCGCGTGGAGTATAGCTTGAGCGCCTATGGCCAAACGTTGCAGCCCGTGCTCGACGCACTTTACACCTGGGGCCGCCAGCACTACATGCGCAGCCAACCGTCTTAGCGTCGCTTAGCTTGAGGGCATGAAACCCACTTACGGCTTTGCACTACTGCTGCCTCTACCACTCGCTGACCGCCTGGGGCTATTATAGCCTTCGGTTTCCAGCTACTTTAGCCTGCCTATGCCACCGCCCACACTTACCGTCATTGAGATACAGCAGGAAACCCAGGGAATTGATGGCTACAAAAATATCCGTCTTTCTTTGGTTAATGACCACGTTGTACGGCTCAGTATAATGACTGAGCCCTACCCCTGGCATTACCATCCTAATAGCGATGAGGCCTTTTTAGGGGTGGAAGGCATTCTCTGTATTGACCTGGACGAACGAACGGTAGAACTTGCCCCCGGACAATTAATTACGATTCCAGCCAACGTTAGGCACCGTACCCGGCCACAGGGAAGCCGGTCGGTGAACCTGACGTTTGAGCGGGCGGGCATGGAAACAGTCCAAACGTAATCACCTTTATTCCTCCCGGGTGAGCGTGCTGCGTGGGGTAGCAAGCCGTTTAGTTGAAAGCCGCAGCTTGCTTCAGAAGCTGGAGCAAGCTGCGGCTTTCAACTAAACGAGCGGGGAACTTCGCAACAGCCACCACGCCATTTGGAAGGCATAGAGGCTATACCTGCTCGATGTCCATTTGCTGCAGCAAGCCATCCTGCAGGGTGTAAAGGTGCTTTACCGGACCTTCAAAGACTAGTTTTCCCTGTTTGTCCTTCACTACTTGATGCACCGCCACTTCCAGCCTACCATCGCGCAGCTCGCTAATACTCGTGGGCTCGACGTGCGGGTCTAGTTCCTGCCACTGCCGCTGCCAATAAGCCTGTACTTCGTCGTGGCCCGTGGCGTAGTCGCCTTCCCAGGCTCGCGACCAGCGCACCCGTGGATGCAGCGTGGTGAGGACGGCCGGAATGTTGCGCGCGTTGAACGCGGCGTAAGCTTGTTTGATGAGTTCTTGCGGAGTGGCCATGTAAAGCAAAGGAATGACAGAATGGATGGTAATATTTACGCGCTGCTGAGCTCGTCAGCTTGGCGAGATTGTACTACTTAATCCAGTTTGGGCGCAACTATCACCTTTTGCCTTTCTCAACCAGGCTACGGCTGGTAATCGGCCAGCAGCCGCATCTGGGCGGGCTCGTATACCTGCCCCGCCTTCACGACCAGCTGCACGCGGCGGATGTCGCGGATGTGCTGCAGTGGGTTGCCATCGATGAGCACCAGGTCGGCTTGCTTGCCGGGGTCGAGGGAGCCGGCGCGCTGGTCGGCTTGCATGGCCCGCGCGGCGGCAATAGTCGCCGTTTGCAGGGCCTGCATGGGCGTGAGGCCACCTTGCACGTAAAGCTCCAGCTCGCGGGCGAGGCTAGTGCCCGGAAAGCCCATATCGGTGCCGGCCACCACGGGAATGCCGTGGTCGTAGAGCGCCTTGACG
>CALMOO010000691.1 GCA_937871705.1 uncultured Hymenobacter sp. | reverse complement strand
TTCTCACGGCGCACCTCTACACGCCCGACCTAGGCCGCTGGCGCGCGCTGCCCGACCGCCTCATTCAGGGCGAGCTGGTGGGCACGGCGGCGTTTCCGCTGGTCGTTGGCGACCCGTTCTTCTACCGCCGCCAGGTGCCGCTGCTCGTGAGCGAGTGGGGCGGCTTTGGCTTCTCCGACTACGGCGGCCCCGCCGATGCTGAGGCGCGTACCAACAGCATCCGGGCCTTTAAGCAAGAGCTACGCAACCGTCCCATCGCGGGCGACGTGTACACGCAAGCCACTAATATTGAGGATGAACGCAACGGCATCATCGACTTTCACAGCGGCAAGCTGGAAGTGCCAGAAGGCCTGCTGAACTCGCGGGCTAATGATGAAGTCTGCTAAAAGTTCAGTTGCTTAGTTAAGAAATAGCTATTACACATAAAAAACGCCGGTGCTAATGCACCGGCGTTTTTTATGTAAAGAAACTTAATACCATCTCACAATACTAAATAGTGAATCACGCTTTTTTCTCATCGTTGATTTCGATTTCTCCCTCCCAAAAACAGGCTATTATATAATCTTGGTAAGGGTCACTGTCAGCTTCACTCAAGCACCACTGCCAATCTACTGTCTCCGTATTAGTTGGCAAAACTAACTTGCCATTATCCCCGAAATCAATTATTAAGCTACACGCGTCGTTTAGATTCAATCCTACAATCTCTTTCCGCATGTAAGCGGCCAAAATTGCGCATTTACTAACATTTTCTTTATCGATGGCTTTTCCAAATGGCTGGTAATTACTACTTAGCCATTCATTAATAAACGTTTCATCTTGTGAAATAAGGCTTTGTGCTGAAAGCCAATAATCTCCGAGATTTAAGCTCCACGTATCTCCTAAGCTGAATCTGGAAATAAAAGTCCCCTTCAGTTTATCGTTCAATAGCTTTATTGCTTTCATTTATTCGCTCGATTTATTAGTACTTAGCTAACCTTTATTCAAAGCAAATACTAAAAGTAATTATATCTTACTATTCGGCAAGTCAGATGGCATCATGCTACTCTTTTCTCTGCTAGGAAGAGTACTTGTGTTATTTGAAACCCCTACCCCTCCGCTCGGGTTATCTTTGCAGCTACGCCCTGTGCGGCGCATTTGCCTTATGCCAGACCTAACGATAGAAGCCGTCCGCCACGCCCTGAGCTTCGTGGAAGAGCCCGATTTAGGGCAGGACTTGATTACGCTCAACATGGTGGAGGACATCAAGATAGAAGGCCGCGTAGTGTCCTTTACTGTGGTGCTCACTACCCCTGCCTGCCCGCTCAAGCAGCTCATTCACGATGCCTGCGAGCGGGCCGTGCACACCATGGTCGATAAAGACGCCGAGGTGGTGATTATGATGACCTCGCGTGTGACGACCATGCGCAACAACAACACCATCTTGCCCGGGGTGAAGAACATCATCGCCGTAGCTTCGGGCAAAGGGGGGGTAGGGAAAAGTACGGTAGCTGCCAACCTAGCCGTGGCGCTGGCCGCCAGCGGCGCCACAGTGGGTTTGGTCGATGCCGATATTTCGGGCCCGAGCATGCCCACTATGTTTGGGGTGGAAGACGCCCGGCCGCACGTGTTTCAGGGGCCGAATGGTAAGAACCTCATTCAGCCCATTATTAAGTACGGCGTGAAGCTGATGAGCATCGGCTTTTTGGCGCCGTCCGAAAATGCCATTGTGTGGCGCGGGCCGATGGCCTCGTCGGCGCTCAAGCAATTTATTACCGAAGTGGAATGGGGCGAGCTCGACTACTTACTGCTCGATTTGCCACCCGGCACTTCCGACATTCACCTCACGCTGGTGCAGACCGTGCCCGTGACGGGCGCCATTATCGTGACGACGCCGCAGCCAGTGGCACTCATGGATGCGCAGAAAGGTCTGCAGATGTTCCGCCAGCCGCAAATAAACGTGCCGGTGCTAGGCATTATCGAAAACATGGCGTGGTTTACGCCCGCCGAGTTGCCTGATAATAAGTATT
>CALMOO010000690.1 GCA_937871705.1 uncultured Hymenobacter sp. | reverse complement strand
CAAGCAAGGGGCCGCCCAGGGCGTGAGCAGCGCCGATATGCCCACCCTGTCGCCCAGCCTGGGCGCGCAGGCGGCTGGTATTGCTATCCAGACGGGGAAGGCCCTGACCGGCCGCAAAATCAAGACGGTGAAGATTCACCTCAAAGCCAATTATCAACTGCTCCTCAAGTCGTAAAGCCTCATGAAAACGCTTTCCTTCCTCACCTGCCTTGGTCTGGCCACGCTCAGCCTCTCGGCCTCAGCTCAGAAGTCCACCCACCGGCGCCACCGCACCAGTACCGCCTCCGGGCAGATTGCCAGCGTCATCCCTGGGGCGGCCGCCCACGTCGGCCCGGCTACCTACCTGCCGACCGCCGCGACCGCCTCGACGCAAAAGATTCTTTCCCTGCAGGAACACAACTACATCGGCTCGTACCGCATGACCGTCGGATTTCAGAAAACTACCCACCTGATTTTCCCCTACGCCGTGTCGTATGTGGACCTGGGCAACGGGGGCATCATTGCAGATAAAGCACGTGGGGCCGAGAACATTGTGAAGGTCAAGGCCAGCCAGTAAGGCTTTCCGGAAACCAATATGACGGTGGTAACGACCGATGGGCGGCTCTACTCGTTCCTGGTTACCTACGACGCCAACCCGCGGGTGCTGAACTACAACCTGGCCTCGACCGACGTTTCCTCGTCTTCGGCTGTGGTACCACTAGCCCACCTGAGCAACATGGGCGTGACGCAAAGCGACCTCGAAGAGTACTCGCGCCTGGTGCTGGATAAGCGCAAGGGGCCGCACGTGCAGGAAAAGAAGGATGATATTACCCTGGCCCTGCAAGGCATGTACACGCAGGACGACGTGTTTTTCTTCCCGCTGCACCTGGCCAATAGCTCCAACATCAACTACGATGTGGACTTTGTAAAATTCTACATCCGCGATAAGAAGGTGGCCAAGCGCACCGCTATTCAGGAATCAGAAGTAACGCCGGTGTTCGTCTACAATGCCAGCTCGACCACTATTCCCGGCCCAGGCAACATCGACCAGGTGTACGCCCTGCGCAAGTTCACCATTCCCGACGATAAGAACCTGGTGGTCGAGATGTTTGAGAAGGGCGGCGGCCGGCAGCTCTCCTTCGTGGTGACCAACAGCGACATTCTCAAGGCCCGTAAACTCAAAAAGTAAACCGTCTTATGAACCAGCTTATTAAAGCAACGAATTGGTTAGCAGATGGCGCCAAGGAGTTCTACGCCGAGCGCAAGGTCTTTTGCATCTTCTACCTGGTAAGCGTCTCGCTGCTGGTGGCTGAGTCGTTCAAGGTCAACCATCTGAAAATGACTAACCTCCCAACCCTAGATAAGTGGGTAGGCACAGCGATGGATAACAGCTTTATTGGCACTGGCATAACCTGGCTCTTCAATACGCTAACGAGCGGGCCTGACGAAGTATATGAGTACAGCAACATGCTGGGCACTACCGAACTGCTACTATTTACCATAGTTTTTCTGGCCTGTATGACGTTCCCCCTCGCCGCGTTCGGCTACATCGCCTCCGATGCTTACGCCATCTGGCGCAAACGTCGTCAACGCACCCTGGCCAATACTGCACCAGAACAGCCCCAGTAGCGCGGTCTGACCGATAGCAGGGCGTAGCACTTTGCTGCGCCCTGCTTTGTTTTTAAAACAGAAACAACACTGCTACGTTACATTAGCTGCGTCAACAGTTTCATCTCCTCCTTGGCTATGAACAAGTTCTTATTTTTCCTGATTGCCGCCGCCTACCTCCTCAGCCCATTTGGGCCTACTTGGGGGCCGCGGGCGGTTGGCCTGGGTGTTATCCTAGTGGTATTCAATTTCTGTATTAAGGCCGTTCCCAAGCGGCGCTACGAAGATTAGCCCTACTAGCCGTGTTATCTACCTTCAGTTGGCTCGTATTCTTTCAGATAGGCATCGGCTGCTTTATCGTAAGCTACCTCGCGTGCGCCCTGCTGCATAACTGGGGCTTTCGCATCCGGCGCTAGCCAGGTGGCTACTATCCCTTTCTCAACTGACCGGCAGCAATGTCGGTCAGTTGTCGTTTATACCGAGGTGACCACTGGCAATTGCCACTGCGGGGCATTGGCGCCCCTCAGTCGATGTTGCCGGCATCAATGTCGGAGACATGGCTAGTCGATGAGCAGGTGGGGCCGGGTGCTCATGCAGCTGGTGCAGCGCATCACCAGCTCCGTTACGCCACCCTCGACCGATACCACTTCCTCGTGCACGTGTAGGGTATCCTCCTGGCAAGTCACGCAGTCGAGCAGCTCAGCACTCTCAATCATCTCCTCAAAAAAGGCTAACTCGTCGGCTTGCATGGCGGGCTGGGTGGTAAGGGGGGCTCGACTCTGAAACCGGCCGCCTCCCCGGTGTGCGAAGCCCTTCTACTTCCCCTTCCGGGCCCTTTTTACTCCCACAAAAATGGGGCGTTTTTAGCCCTTCTGAGCGCGGTCGTTTTTTCCTGTGCACATATCCCACGTTAGGGGTCGTTCGTGGCACACACGCCAACTCTGGGCCAAATACCAGGCGTTTGGGCCGTCGATTCGCCTTTTCCTACTCTGAAAGCCTAATTGTTGCTGAACGTTGTGGTACTATTCTTAATCTTATTTTTATCTTCTACTTATACGGAGTAGGTGAACCAAATAAGCCAGCATAAAAAGGTATTAAAAAACCGGCTAAACGCGCAGAATAGACCATTTTATACTTATTTAACTATTTGATAGAAAGCGGTTTTATGCCTTTATTTTCTTAGCTACTGCTCCCAAATACAACTGAAAGAAAAATGGATTCTTTAGTAGCTTCTGACGCTTCTATTTCGTCAGCTTCAAGCTTGACTATTAGATGCTCGTCTTTGATATTGCCCGCTGTTCAGTGGGATCGACTTTGGTACCCTCCGGTATGCCGAGAAATTTCCACTGCTTTCGCCTTACTGTAAATTTTGGTTCTCGTCACTAACGCAATCTAAAGCAGCAAATTTCTATAGAGCAGTTAAATAGTATACCTTGAAATTAGCGCCTGCTATCCTACCAGTAAGAGTGCCCCCAATTTGGTAGGCATATGAATTGTTGACTAACCCTAGTAGGGACTTCCGTCCGGTGTTACCACCCCATTTTAGTAGGCATATCTTAGCAGGGCTAAGGCAGGAAATATCCGTTTCCAGGCTAAAAACGGGTAAAACAGGCTTTATGCCTACCAAAATGGGGCCACCGCGCCTTACTATTAACTGCTTGATGATACTTCTTTTCCTTGCCCCTTCCTACGTGGTAGTTAACCTAAAACAAAAAACTACTGACCCAAACTAAAAGTAGCTTTCTTTATAAAACATTTAACTAGTTTACGTAGATCATAAACACTTGTAAATCAGCATTTACTGAGGGTATTTGCCTACCAGAATGGGGCCTCATGCCTACCAGAATGGGGCCTCATGCCTACCAGAATGGGGCCGTTTGGTCCGATTATGCCTACCAGAATGGGGGATGATGCCTACTCATATTAATAAAGGTAGGCAAATATCAAAAATCCCCGTACATTTGAGTCCTCACCTGTAGCAGACTCTACAATGGCTTCAGAATCAACTATTGTTGCTCGCCCCTTGGTAGTGCAGCATAATGCGCTAGTTAACGCCCGGCTAGACCTGAATACCACCGAGGCGCGCTTATTTTTGGCTTTGCTAGCGCATATCCAACGCGACGACACCAGCTTTGCCATGTGTAAGCTATCAGTGCGGGAACTGATGGATTCAGCCGGCAGTAACAACTACGACCATCTGCGGCGCACGCTAAAAGGCTTTGCCAGCCGCACACTGACCATTGAGAAACTGGGTCCCGAGGGCCGACCGACGAAGGACCGAAAACTTATCGTCATTCCACTCTTGGCCTATGCCGAATACCGCGAGGGCGAGGGCTTGATTGAGGCCCAGTTCAACGAACACCTGCGCAACTACTTACTGGAATTGCGCGATAACTTCACGAAAGCTCAGCTGACAGAGCTACTAAAGCTTAAAAGTGCTAGCTCGTACCGCATTTATTGGCTGTTGCGCGAGTACGCGACCTTTGGCAAACGCACCATCAAGGTCGAGGAACTAAAGAACATTCTGGGCCTGAGTACTGAGTATGACCGGTTTAATAATTTCCGGGTAAAAGTGCTGGACCGGGCGCAACTGGAGTTGGCCGAAACTGACCTACCCTTCACCTACGAGCTACTGAAGCAGGGGCGCGTGGTAACAGACATACGCTTTTCCTTTCCACCTCAAGGCCAAGTAACACTACCAGCCCTGACCGCCCCACCTACTGCCTGGGAGGCAGCCTTGCTAGGGGTGGGCGTGTCCATGGTAAGCCTAGCCACCGTGCGAACCCGGCTGGAGGCCGGCGATTATGATGAGGGCTATGTGCACTTTGTACTACACCAAGTCAAGACCCAGGTTGCTGCCGGCAAGGTCAAAAAAGAGGCCGGGGCCGTATTTAAGGCGCTAACTGACGGCTACCTACTGCCCGCCTATCAGAAAGCTCAGCAAGTGGCCGTCACTAAATCCAAGGGCAAGCTGACAACAACTCAGGCCAGCACGCGCAAAAAACTGTTGAGCGAGCTGGAGGATGCCCAAAATAGTCTGCTATTCTTTCAGACCTCAGTGCTCTACACTGATGAGACCCGCGAGCCGTTGATACAGCAAGTAAACACCAAGATTGCGGAGTTGCAGCAGCAGTTGAGTAGGTAGGGTAGTGCGGGGCGCTAGTTACCTCCTCCCCTATTCGCTCTTTTTTACTCCCCGCGTTTTCTTTTATAACCAATCTCCCAGTCCTCCCCAAGCACGACTGAGGAACCGAATACTTCGCCATCAAGGTCTTGAAGCTAGTAGCCGCGTCCTGGCTGTTCTATTCGGAATGAATTATTGTTATTGTCCGGCCACGGGCTAAGGCTAGGGGCAGAGTCGTGCTAAACCAGACTCGGCTATGGACTCGCGCACCACCCAGCCCACATTAACGTTCAGCCACGTGGCTAAGTAGTGTCAAGTGCCGCCCTGTTTAGGCAAGCAGGTGATATTGTCTATCCAGACCTGCTCGGTAGCGATGAGCGCGAGCTAGCCGAACATGCCATTGAGGGCGGCTCACACGTTGGTCAGTAGTGCCTGGCACAAACGAAAGCGGCTGCTGAGCCTGCAAACCCGCGGCTGCCAATGCCCGCTAGATACGCTAGCGGCCTAGAACTATGGTGAAGGCTACATTAATTACGTCAAACGTGATCGCATCAGGGCTGATTAGTACGGGAGAATAGCTCAAGTAGCTCTTATCATCAGGCTCCAGGATAATGGCTGAAACTTCGAATAGCCAATTGTAAAATACTCTAGCATTGATGCCGGTACTTCCGGTATTAATGCTAGAGTATTTTACGGCATTTCTGGAACTGCCAGAGAAGCCAGATATAGCATAAATACCGGCAGTAGCAGATTTGCCAGAAATACCATAATTTATGGTATTTCTGGCAAATCTGCTACTGCCGGTAAATTACTTATTGCTGGTAATTAAATTCTTATTTACTGTCATTTAGATTTTCATCAGGTATGGGGCGCTGTGCGTCCGGATGATTAGCAAAATAAGCAGTTAGTGCAGCATTGAAGATATTAACCAGCTTGCGTGCCTCCCCGTGGCTCCAATAAGCTACCCGGTCCATGTATAAGCGGTTCTCCGGAGTGATACGGTCCGTAAATTTGAGATACTTCGGCTTAGCGGGCAGTGGGGACAGGGTGGTAGGAGCAGGGGGAACCTGCGGTTCATAAGGCGCAGGACCAATCAAATCGGTCAGGTCCCTTGGTGCTTTAGGTGTAGGCTTTTTCATAAGTTCTCGAGGATAGCAGTAGTCAAAGCGGCGTAGTCAGCTACCCCATTACAATCTGGCTTGTACAGAATAGTAGGCTCCCCCGCCCGTTGAGCCTGCGCTAGTGATTGGTCGGCGCGGATGTTAGGCAGCACCTTATCCGGGTAGAGATGCTCGGCAGCGTCCACAATGTCATGATGCAGACTGCTGCGCTTCTTGGGGTTGTATTTCGTAAAGAACACCCCAGCCATTTTCAAGTCAGGATTAATCTGCGCCTGAACGCCAATGGCCAGGTTTACGACCAGGCGTAGACCGTCGAAAGAGTATTTCTCGGGTTCACAGGGCACCAGATAGGCAGTAGCAGCCGTCAGAGCCACGTAGGTCATAGCTCCCAGCATCGGCGGACAATCAATAATAACGAAGTCGTATGTGGCCGCAACCGGAGCCAGTAGCTGCTTAAGCCGCTGCTCATAGCCCTCCTGACGATAAAGCTCTTCACTCTGCTTAGCTAGGTGGATATTGGCGGGCAGCAGGGAAAGGTTCTCCAGAGAAGTCTTGGTAATAAGCTCAGCGGCCGCCGCTTCGCTAAGCAGTCCCATACCTACCGTGCGCCCCCCCGGTGCACCACGCTTAAATAGACCAGTAGTAGCATTGGCTTGCATATCTAAGTCGATAAGCAGTGTGCGATGGCCTCGGTGGGCTAACTCAGCCGCTACATTCAACGCGGTAGTAGTCTTGCCCACGCCGCCTTTATTGTTAGTGACGGCGATAATCTGTGGAGAGCGGATAGAACCAGGGGACTGTTGCATAAGTCAGGAGGAAACGATGGAAGCGCAATTTACCAGAAAAACCGGTATTTCTGGCTATACTGGTAATTACTTCATTACCTCTCTTACCAATTTTACTTCCTTTACTGTAAAATCAGGTAATACCAGAAAATATGGCATTGCCGGAACTAGCAATATTAAGATGCTTGAAGTATTACTTGACAGTACTGATACTTAGCTTATTGGTATTGCCGTTTTATTGGCAGCCCAATTATTACGCTTACTTCGGCCTACCAGGATCATTTGCCTTGCTAGTAGGAGTATAAAAATCCTGCCTTAAGGAAGACCACAGTAATGCTCCTTGTTTAGCTCAATAAGTGTAGCTCAGAAAGCTAACTTGCCCAAACTTTCAGAGCCCACTTCTTGACCCGCCCAAAAGAGCATTTTAGCCTTTTGGGTGGGGTAGGGAAAGGGGTATCAGAATTGCGCGGTGGCTGTTGCAGAACTCGGCGCCACTCTTTTGAGCAAAGGTTCTACGTACCGAAAACAAGCTGAAAAGGCTATCAAATACGCCTTTTACACCTACTTAGTGGTTGTTCTACACAGTTTTCGGGCTGTCTGGAGAGTTCTGCAACAGCCACCGCGCCTTAATGAGCCGGCCAGCGTTAGCTCCGAACTGCTAGCAGGAATTGCGCGGCGCGGCGGACGAAAGGGAGATAGCTAACAACTTGCCTGGCTAGCTAAGCGACTTGACTACTCCGGCTAGGAGGCCGGAGGGCTACACTGGAGGTTGCTCCCAAAACACAATCTGGCCAGCCTGCTGGCGCACGAACTTGACGCCCCCATCCTGCGAGACAACCAACGCCAGGCACTCCGGCTCGGCTTGGCAGAGGCGGTAGGCGGCCCGATGGCGGGTACCCCCGCTGTTCGCGGCTTCGGCTTGCAGCTGGGTGGCCTCCGGGTCGAGGGCGCGGTAGACGCAAGTGGTGGGCAGGGCGGGGGCCCGCAGCTCTACCCCGAAGCCCACCACCTCAAACTGCTTGTTGAGCACCAGGGCGCCGTCCACCGCCATTAAATCGGCCAGCAGGTCGGCGAAGTGGTCCAGCTCGGCGTGCAAGGCTTGCAGCCGCCCGTCGGCGGAAAGGCGGTAGGCCGTCCAACTGTCTAGACCCAGCGCCAGGCTGCGGGCCACGGCCTGCTCCAGCAGGGCCAGGTAGCGGGTGCCTACCTCGTTGGCCTGCACGCCGTACTTGGGCACCAGCAGCCCCGCTTCGCCGACCAACTGCGCTACCCGGTCGCTGGCCACCAGGAGCACCATGCCCCCGTGCCCAGCGGCCTGCACCTGGGCGATGAGGCGGCGCGTCAGGTGGCGCGTCAGGGCGCGGGCTAACAGCAGGCTGGCGGGGGTGCCTACTTGCAAGGCCGGTACTTCGTTGAAGTAGTCGCGCACCCAGGCCGTGGGAAACTGCACGTCGCGCAGCGTGAGCAGCTGCCCCTGCTGGAGCACGAGTACCCGCTCGGCCCCGCAAAACAACCCCAGGTTGCCCGGCCCGAACAGGTGCAGAAAC
>CALMOO010000689.1:5140-6942 GCA_937871705.1 uncultured Hymenobacter sp. | reverse complement strand
GGACTACGTAGCGGCGCTGGGAGCATTTAGCCAATAGCTTTCCCTACCCCCCTCTTTGAAAAAGGAGGCAGTCAGCAGGTTTAGGCCTGTTGGCTGCCTCCTTTTTTCTTTTGGGTAACACGAGTTTAGCGCAGCGTAATTCGCGAAGGACTAAGTCAAGCTGGTGAATGCAACCTTTTGGCAAAAGCGCCCTTCTCTAGCACCTCACCTTTCCTTCATGTGATGGACCAGCGTAAGAAGTACCACCTTAGAACCATTAGCTTGCTGCTCATCGGGTTACTTGCTGGGTATGCTGCCGCTGCACAAGGCCTTATAGGTGCGCTCACGGGTGTTGTGCGCGATTCGGTCAGCCAGGAGCCGGTTGCTTATGCCACAGTTGCCTTGTTGCCCGAAGCGCCTGCCGAAAAGCCGCTCGCGGGTACTATCACCGATGCGCAGGGCCTCTTCACCCTGACTAAGCTAGCGGCGGGTAGCTTTCGGTTGCAGGTGAGCTTTGTGGGGTATGCCACTCATACGCAGCTGGTAACCGTCGCGGCGGCTTCGACTACGCTGGCGCCTATTTTGTTAGCTCTGGCTGCTCAGCGATTGGGCGAAGCTGTGGTGGTGGGCACCAAGCCGTTGGTGGATGTGCGGGCCGACCGCCTCGTCTACAACGCCGACCAGGATGCCGGCAACGCGGGCGGCTCGGCCGCCGACGTGCTGCGCAAAACGCCGCTGCTGGCCGTGGATGGCGAGGGCAACGTGACGATGCGCGGCTCGGCCAATTTTAAGGTACTGGTCAACAGCAAGCCCTCGCCGACCCTCGCCCAAAACCTGGCGCAGGCGCTGAAGGGTATTCCCGCTGACCAGATACAACGCGTGGAAGTAATCACTACCCCCTCCGCAAAAGACGATGGCGAAGGCACAGCGGGCATCGTTAACATCGTACTTAAGAAAGGGTTGCGACGCAACCTGAACGGCCGCCTTGGGGTGAGCGGTGGCAATCGGGCGAGCGAAGTCACGTCGGCGCTGAGCTTTAAGAAAGGCAATTTTGGCTTCAACGCGGCAGCTAGTACCGGGCGTTGGTACGAGCCCGACCAACTGACGCGCCGCCGCTTGGGCTTCACGAGCCTGGGCACGGATACGCTGCGGCAAAGCGGCCAGCGGCAGAATACGGGCACCTGGTACAACAGCACCCTGAGCCTCGATTACGACCCGGCAACTCACCACAGCTTCTCGCTGCTGGGTACGCTCAGTGGCTACCGAGCCCAAGGGCAACGCGATTTAGTGAACCGCTTCGCGTCGCCCGATGCCGCATTGAACCAGCTATTTACGCGCGCAACCACTGAATATGCCGGCAACCTTGGCACCGAAGTAACTGGCACGTACACCCGCACGTTTGCCCAGGCACGCCGCGAGTGGAGCGTGCTCGGCCAGTACGCCCGAAACGCCGGCACGTTTGGCTACGATGTGGACCAATACCCCAATTCGGTGATAGCGCTGGGGCTCGACCAGGCCGATTACCGCGAGCGCAGCCGGGGCCGCACGCCCGGCTACGAGGTAACAGCCCAAACTGATTTCACCCAGCCCTTTGGGGATAAGAATACCCTATCCGTAGGGCTAAAAGCCATTTTTCGCCGCACAGGCTCAGTGGCCATTGTAGACGGCCTGACGCCGAGCCAGGCGCCGGATTTTGCTACGCTGCCGGACCGGGGCACCAATTTTAGCTATGCCCAAGACGTGCAGGCAGCCTACGCGAGCTATGCATTTGTGGCGGGTAAAAAGCTGAGCGCTACCCTAGGTAGCCGGGTAGAGCGTACGGC
>CALMOO010000689.1:1826-5130 GCA_937871705.1 uncultured Hymenobacter sp. | reverse complement strand
GCTACCACTCGCTGCTGCCCAACGGTAGCTTGCGCTACGCCTTCCGGGGCGATACCAGTAGCCTACGCCTGGCTTATAGCCGGCGCATCACCCGGCCCTATATCGACTACCTCAATCCATTCGTGGACCGTTCTAATTCACAGAACCTTAGTTACGGCAATCCAAATTTGAGCCCGGAGCTAACCGATGCATACGAGGTCAGCTACAACACCCTAGTGCACGCGGCCACAGTGGTTCTTTCGGGCTCGGTGCGCCACACGGGCAATGCCATCGAGACAGTGCGCCTACCCACCAATGCAGCGGGCGTTACGGCCCAGACGTACGCCAACGTGGCGGCCACCACCTTCTACCAGCTCACGGCCTACGGCACGACCAAACCGACGCCAAAGTGCGACATAAGTGGCGGGCCGAACGTGCAGTATCTAGTGTGGCGCAGCCCCCGAATGGACATTGTCCGCCGGGGTTTTACGGCCGGCATCAGCATAGACACCTCTTACCATTTTGCGCACAAGCTCACGGCGCAGGCGTCGCTGTCAGACAGCTTGCCAGCGCCTACCTTCCAAGGTCAGGGCTCGGCCAGTTTGTACTATGCAGTGGGCGTAAAAAAGGTGGTATTGGGCGACCAAGCCGACGTGACGCTGAACCTAGCCAATCCATTCAACGACTCGTTTCCTAACCGCAGCAATACCACCACGGCCTTTGTAGATGAGCGCACCGAGTACCGCACCTACCCGCGGGCCTTCCGCCTCAGCTTCAACTACCGATTCGGCCAAGAAGGACCGGAACGCGAGCGCAAGAAGGCAAATAATGACGATTTGAAAGGCGGCAAATAACGTGATTTGAATAGATTGAGTTGAAGACAATCACAACCGCCTGGCTACAGCTATTTCTCTTGCTAGCTTAGCTGCCCTCGGTAGTGTAATCTCGTTTTGGTGGCATAACGAATAAAATATCAACTTTACCCCAGCGCCGCCCGCACCTGCGCAACGCGCTCCTCCACCGAGCCATCGAGTAGCGTGTAGGGAATGCCCAATAAATCTAGCTGCATCAGGATAGCGCCGTGCTGAAACTGGCGCAGCATTTCGGGGCCGCGCCAGCCGTCGTCCTGGAAGGGCGTGGTGGGTAGGCACACGAACGTGTGAGCGTAGCGCTGGCGGCACACCGCGGCCAAGCGCTGCAAGGCCGGGTCGCACTGCCGAAAATAGTAGTAAGAATACATGGCCGTGGTGGCCGCGTTAGTATCGCAGATGAGCCAGCCGTGGGCTTGGGGGGTAGCCTCGTCTTCCAGCTCCAACTGGCGGCGGCCAATATAGAGCAGGTCCTCGTACGCCAGCTCGCCGTGCTTTTGCTCGTGCAGGGTGCGGCCAAACTCGGGCACCCACACGGTGCCGAGGGCTTCGGCCAAGGCGGTGGAGAGGGTGGTTTTGCCGCTGCTTTCGGCGCCTAGCAGCACGAGGCGCGGCACGGTGGCGGGCGCAACGGCGCCGTACTGGGCCGCGATGTAGGGATGCAGCGTCGAATTGGCGACGAAAAGTACCGACGAATTGTCGGCTAGCGCGGCGCGAACCTGCGTGCCGCTGGTGGGCACCTGCTGGCGCGGCTCATCGACGGTGACGTGCGTGGCGCCCAAGTGCTCGGCGAGGCCGGGGCCGTAGGCTTCGCTACTGAAAACCACGTCGATGTGGTGGCCATGCTGGGTTAGCCACTGGCGCACAAATTCGCGTTGGGTATGGTCATCGGCCGCATCGGGGGGTAGGGCGTCGGCCTCGGCGGTGAGGGCTATAATGCGCAGCGGCGTGCTGCCAATGTGCGGCCCTTGGGCAAAGTCGTCGCCGCGGTACAGCTCGCGCAGCCAATCGGCGCGCTCGGAAGCCGGGTACTCGGGGTCGTCGGGATTAGCGTATACGAGTACCAGTAGCTCAGCTACTTGCGCGGCGGCGGTTTCGAGCAGCAGCTGGTGGCCGCGGTGCGGCGGGCGGAATTTGCCTACGACGAGGCCAGTGGAAGGAGTCATGCGATGCGGCGTCAAGAGCGGAAGGAGAAAGTAGCGACGCAATATCTTGCGGCTTGCCGCCAGAACAGCCTACGTTCAACGGCAAGCCGCAAGATATTGCGTCGCTACTTTTCAGGAAGCCTACCCCCTCGCACTTCATAATGCCTACCCCCCTGCTGCAATTTGAGCACTGCACGGTGCGCTACCTAAGTCACACGTTGTTTTCGGACCTAAGTTTTCGCATTGAGCCCGGCCAGCACTGGGCGCTGGTGGGCCCGAGCGGGTCGGGCAAGAGCACCTTGCTGGCGGCGCTGGCGGGCCGCTACGTGGTGACGGGTGGGCCAGCTAGCTACCCGCTGCTGCAAGGGGCCGGACCGGCCGGCGACCCGTTTACTTCCTGGCGCAAGCACATTAGTTTGGTGGGGCCCAAGGCCAGCTTTCGCGCCAGCGACAATAGGGGCGAGCTGTATTACCAGCAGCGCTACAATGCAGCGGCCGCCGAAGAGGTGCCCACCGTGCGCGAGTACCTGGCGGCCGTCCCTACCCCCGTGGCGCCGGCGTATTGGACTTACGACCGGGTGGTGGCTACGCTGCGCCTCAATCATTTGCAGGACGAACGCCTGATTAAGCTATCGAACGGCGAAACCAAGCGACTGCGCCTGGCCGCGGCGCTGCTGCGCAACCCCCTACTGCTGCTGCTCGACGCGCCGCTGACGGGCCTCGATGCCACTACGCGTGCGGGTTTTGAGGCGTTTTTGGCAGAGGTGATACAGTCGGGCATTACGGTGGTGATGGCCACGGCGCCGGATGAAGTGCCGGATGCCATCACCCACATTGCGGTGCTGGAAAACCAACGCATCGTGCAAACCCTGCCGCGGGCGGCGTATGTGCCGACGACTGAAAATGCCTCAGCGTCAGTGCTGCTTGACGAAGCCGAATTGCGTGCGCTCAGCGAAATCACTGCCCTACCCCCCTTCAAGGTGCTGGTCCGGCTCGAAGATGTGACCGTGCGCTACGGCGACAAAGTAGTGCTCGATTGCATCAATTGGGAGGTAAAACCCGGCGAGCGCTGGGCTCTAACTGGTCCGAACGGCGCGGGCAAAAGCACCCTGCTCAGCCTGCTCAACGGCGATAACCCGCAGGCATATGGCAAGAAAATCACGCTTTTCGACCGGCGGCGCGGCACCGGCGAAAGCATCTGGGACATCAAGCGCAACATCGGCTACGTCTCGCCCGAGCTGCTGCAATACTTCCCCGGCCAGCTCAGCTGCCAGCAGGTGGTCGAGGCTGGTTTCGCGGATAGCCTCGGGG
>CALMOO010000689.1:0-1816 GCA_937871705.1 uncultured Hymenobacter sp. | reverse complement strand
GCCTCGGGGCGGGCCGCCCTACCCCTGCCCAGCGCGAGCTGGCCCGGCGGTGGCTGCGCGTGCTGCATTTAGAAGCCAGTGCGGCGCTGCCACTTAAGCAGCTGCCGGCCAGCGGCCAGCGCTTGTGCCTGGTAGCGCGGGCTTTGGTTAAAAACCCGCCGCTGCTGCTGCTCGACGAACCAGGGCAGGGCCTCGACGCGGGGCAGCAGCGGCACTTCCGGGCCGTGCTAGACCGCCTATGCGCGGTGAGCCCGGTGGCGCTGATTTACGTCAGCCACTACGAGCAGGAAATTCCGCGCAGCGTGACGCGGGCTCTGCGGCTAGCGCAGGGGGTAGGGCTGGTGGAGGAGCTGACCTGAGCGCCAGCCAACTGCTCATTGCCCCGCAGCAAGCGGGACTTAGCTGCGCTTGGCAATTTTATTAAACGTAATAGGGCGCTGCGCGGTGGACTTAAAGCGGGCATCGTCAACGGCACTTTTGGCTTGGTGCTTGGTGGCACGGCCCTGCACGCGGGCGCGCCACATGCGCCACGAAGAAGGCTTCATTTCGCGGCGCATGAGTTTAATAACCTCGCTTTCGGGCAGGCCGAATTGCGCCAGAATTGCTTCGAATGGCGTTCGGTCTTCCCAGGCCATCTCAATAATGCGGTCGATTTGCTGTTCAGTCAGGGCTTGGTCGCTCATGTAGGTAGGCCGAAAGCTACGCTGGATAAGTCCGGCAGCTATTGCGGTACAAGCTCAACGCGGGGCGTAGAAGTTAAGTTGGCCTACCCCCTGCTTTTACGCAAAGCGCTACAGCTTACAGCTCATCGCGCCGCAGCTCGTGGCCCAGCACGCGCACCAGCAGGTAGCGGTGGCGCGCCGCATCGTAGTGCAGGGCCACGCCCGAGCCGGTGCTAGGCCAGGGCGCCACGGGGGCGCCCGCCGGACCACTGCCCAGCAGCTGGCCCCGGCCATCGAAAAGCGACACTTGCGCCGGGCCGGGCTCGGTGAGAGCCAGCACCTGGTGGCCCGCGCCAAAGTCGAACCATTGCACCGGTTTGGGGCCCGAGGTGAGCAGCTGCCGGCTCAGCAGCGGCGCGGCGGCCGCCGAGGTGGGGCTGAACACATCGAGCCGGCCGCCGTCTTCGCGCGTCACCACGAACGAGCCGGCCCTACCCCCCGCGTCGGCTACCAGGCCAAACGTGGCGGTGCGGCTCCAAGTGGCCACCCGGCGGCGGGCTGTGATGTCGCCGCTCAATGTCAAGGTCAGAAGCTCGCCGTGCTGATTTACGAGGTGCAGCCGGCTGCGCGCCAGCGTGGGGCCGGGCTGGGCTAGTAGCGGCCCATCGAGGCGCGCGCCGGCACTAACCGGGAAGCCGGGGTAGCGCTCGCCGGCCTGCGTAAACGCGTACACGTAGCCATTGCGTAGCGCGGCCACCACCACATCGCGCCCGCCCACGGTCAGCAGCAGCGGCGGGCCGGCCAGGGGGGCTTCGAGGCGGCGCGGCCAGCCGGCGTACTGCCGGCCGTTGGCGTCGAGCAGCAGCAGGTCGTTGGCGGCGGTGGCTACTAGCAGGTGAGGCACGGGGCGGGGGGTAGGCGACTCAGCCAACGAGGCGATAACCACCGAGTCGGGCAGGTTGAGCGGAAAGCCGGGCGCCTCGCGGCCATCGGTGGGGCTCAGCCAGTGCAGGCGGTGAGCGGTGGCCAGCAGCAGGCGGCCCCGTAGCAGGCGCGGCGCGCCCAGCCCCACCACCGGGCCGGGCAGCGTATCGGCCCACTCGGCCACGTTGTCGCGGCTTTGCAGCAAGCGCACTACGCCCAGCGAGTCGGCC
>CALMOO010000688.1 GCA_937871705.1 uncultured Hymenobacter sp. | reverse complement strand
GCTTTATGCAGCACCTGCAGGTCTTTAGCACCCTGAAGCTGCGCGGCGGCTACGGCCAAACCGGCAGCCAGGCCATCGGCCCCTACGGCACGCTGGCGCTGCTCTACTACACGCCTTACGTAGCCGGCGGCGGCCTGCAACCGGGCTACTCCGACAACCCCTATATCGGCCCGGCCGACCCAAACCTGCGCTGGGAAACCACCGGCCAGTCTAACATCGGCCTGGACCTGGGCTTTATGCAGAACCGCTTCACCTTCACGGTGGATGTGTACCGCAAGCTCACCCGTGACCTGCTCCAGCGCATTTCGCTGAACCCGAGCAGTGGCTCGTTCTACCAGCAAACCAACTTCGGCTCGGTCGAAAATAAGGGCCTGGAGCTCTCGGGTGTCGGCACGCTACTTACTACGCAGCGCTTTAAGTGGAGCGTCAACGCGAATATCTCCTTCAACCGCAACAAGCTGCAGGACCTGCCCGGCGACCAGTACGCCCCGCGCCTGTACTTCGGGGCCGACCAGTTCTTTCTGCAACGCAACGGCCAGCCCATCGGGGCGATACTCGGCTACGTGGAGGATGGCTTCTACGACAACCTGGCCGAGGTGAAGGCCGACCCGCAGTTTGCCAACATGTCGGAAGCCGTCCAGCGCCAGCAGATTGGAGAAATCAAGTACAAAAACCTCGACAACGACCCCACCAGCATCAGCGCTTCCGACCGCACCATCATTGGCAACACCAACCCCAAGTATTCCTATGGGGTGACGAACAACTTCTCGTACCGCAACTTCAACCTGAGCTTATTTGTGCAGGGCGTGGAGGGCAACGACATCATTAACAGCAACCTCTACCAGATTCGAATGGGCCAGGTGGCCAACATTCCGCAGTTTGTGTACGACGGCCGCTGGACGCCCGAAACCGCCGCTACCGCTACTTGGCCCAAGCCCCTGACCGCCGATACGCGCCAGGCACGCCTCTCAAACCGCCTTGTGGAAGATGGCTCCTACGTGCGCCTCAAGAACATCAACTTTGGCTATGTTTTCAACAAGCCCCTACCCTTCATTGATAGCATCAACCTGTATGGGGCCATCGGCAACGTGTTTACCATTAGCAAGTACAGCTGGTACGATGCGGACGTAAGCGCCTTCGCTGGTGATGCTACTCGCCGGGGCGTGGACATGAATTCCTACCCCACCAGCCGCACCTACACGCTGGGACTACGCATGGGCTTCTAACCGTATTTCTTCCTGCTTGCTATATGAAAAAGCTAGTTACCTCGGCCCTCCTCGCGGCCACGCTGCTGGGGGCCACCTCGTGCAAAGACTTCCTGACTGAGAAGCCGGTCTCCGGCGTTGCCCCCGCCCAGATTACCTCCGCGGACCTGTACATCAACGGCGCCCTCAACACGATAATTGGGGAAACCATGTTCCGCTACGGGCCTTTCCCCAACCTGTGGGACTACGACAACGACGATGCTACTGGGGCCACCTGGGCCTTCGGCGACATTGGCTCGGGCAACTTCCAGAACTACTGGGGCATCGACAACGGCTGGAACGGACCCTATATCCTGATTAACCACTGCAGCTTTGCCATGGCCCGGATTGAGGCCATGACGATGGACGCGGCAGCCCAGAAGGACGCCATTGCGCAGCTGCGGTTTTTGCGAGCCTGGGGCTACTACATGCTGGTGCGGGCCTACGGGCCAGTACCGCTGCTCAAAAAATCAGTGGCTGATGGCGAAACGCCCCAGCTGCCCCGCGCACCCGTGAAGGATGTGTACGCCTTCATTATCGAAGA
Source organism: uncultured Hymenobacter sp. (assembly GCA_937871705.1). Taxonomy (GTDB): domain Bacteria; phylum Bacteroidota; class Bacteroidia; order Cytophagales; family Hymenobacteraceae; genus Hymenobacter. Next base: position 2,513 of record CALMOO010000688.1, on the reverse strand, counting down.
CCTGAAGGCGGCGGAAACCGACCTGTTCCCGGCCGCCAATGCCGTGGTAGGCCACCCCAACCAGACGGTGGCTAAGAGCCTGCTGGCTAAAGTATACGTAACGATGGCCTCGGGCTCGCTGGCTAGCGGGCAGGTAACGGTCATGGGCGGCCCCACTTACAAGCTAGTGGCAGGCAAGCGCGTGCTGCTACCCCCAGTGGCCCTGACCCACACCAAAACTGTGGTGGCCGGCCTCGAAGGGCTGAACTCGACTGACTACTTTAAACTGGCCCGTGACAAGGCCCAGGAGGTGATGAGCAGCGGCGCGTACACGCTCTTCCCCACGCATGCGGAAGTTTGGACGGTAGGCAGCCAGAACAAGGGCGAGCACATCTGGTCGCTGCAAACCATCTCGAACGACCCAAACTTTGGCACCGAGGTGTCGATGTTCCACATCGGGCGCATCAACCCGGCCAACAACGAGATTGAGGGCGGCTGGATTGCTGAGTCTGACCACTGGTACCATCTGTTTGAGGAGAATGACCAGCGCATTACCGCAGGCGTGCTGCACCGCTGGAAGCTCTACGGCAACTTTATGTACTACCCCTACTCCGACAGCTCGGTGGTGAAGGGCACCGACCAAAGCGCCGAAGCCCAGGCCAAGCGGGCCCGCTATGGCTACCAGCCCACCGACCAGGGCAACATCGACGACGCGCACGTGGCGCGGCTGCGCAAGTTTGAGGCCGTGAGCGACCGCACCGTCACGCGCGGCAACTTCAACTATCCGCTGCTGCGCTACCCCGACGTACTGCTCATTTACGCCGAGGCCGCCAACGAAGCCAATGGTGGCCCCACGGCTGAGGCCTTGGAGGCCGTGAATAAAATTCGACGCCGCAACGGAGCATCCGAAGTGAACACCATGAGCCAGCAGGACTTCCGCTCGTTCGTGCTGGAGGAGCGCCGCCGCGAGCTGGCCCAGGAAGGCGACCGCCGCTGGGACCTGCTGCGCTGGGGCATCTACCTGCCCGTAATGAACGCGCTCGACAGCGACGAGAACAACGTGCTGAAGCGCCGCAGCAACAAGCACCTGCTGATGCCTATTCCGGTGACGGAGCTGAACATCAACCACGAAATCTCGGGCAACAACCCTGGCTGGTAAGCGCCAGCCCGTTGCGGGCGGCTGGCTAGTACTGGTCGCTCGCAGCGGGCCTTCTTTCCCTCACCCTACCCCTGACCCCATCCTCATGTTAAAGCTATACAGAACTTTCCGCTGCACTTTTGCCTACGGCTTGGTGCTGAGCGCCATTATCTTGTCGTCCTGTAAAAAGGACGATGTAAGCAGCTGCGGCGGCACGCCGGGTATCATGACTATCTCGGCCACGACCAGCCGCTCGACTGCCGTGACCACCGGCAACCTGGCTGACTGGGTCATTATCCAGGGCAGCAATTTTTGCAGTGTCAGCAGCGTGACCTTCAACGATGTAGAGGCCGACCTGAAAGATGCCTACATCACCTCGAACGAGATTACCTTGCAGGTGCCGCGGGTAGTGCCCAAAAACGTCACCAATACCATCACAGTAACCACGGCCGGCGGCTCGGCCCAGGCTACGTACACGGTGGCTGTGCCGCCACTAGTGGTGTCGAGCATGACTAATGAGTACGCCTTGGCCGGGGAAAAAGTGGCCATCGTGGGTCAAAACTTTGATTTGTACGGCGTCACGCCTACCACGGGCAAAGTGCTGCTGAATACAACTTCCGTGGCTATTACGAAGTCCACCGCCGACTCTGTCTACTTTATAGTGCCGGCCGGGGTGGCCCCGGGCGCAACCGTGAAGTTGACCGGTTCTAACGGCTTCGAAAAGCAAGCTGCTTTCCGCTACAAGGATGACCGCAACATCCTCTTTAACTACGACACCAATGGTAGCGTGTGGGGTGGCACCGATTTCATTACCAGCGATGCTAACCCAGGGGCCATAAGCGGCTCCTACATCCGGGTGAATAAAAGCATCGCCGCCTGGGCCTGGACCGAAATCAGTGCCAATAACAACATCGTCATTCCGGCCGACGTGCTCAACAACCCTGGCAACTACTTACTCAAGTTTGAGATAAATACGCTTAAGCCGTTTACTACTAATGTACTACGAGTATCAATCGATGGCGACCCTGGCGGAAACCCTCCGGTTAATACCTACCAGTGGCATCCTATGGAGCCGTTTAGCACCAAAGGCAAGTGGAACACCAGAAGCGCTAACTTAAGCGAATTTATTACGAAGACGGACCCCACCAAAGCCACTCATGAAGTCAGAGTCATCATTTTTGGCGATGGCGCGCTTGATGCAGATATGTCGTTCGATAACATTCGCATCGTGCCAAAGGACTAAGCTGCCGAGCGCCAGCTTCTGCCCGCTACCGTAGCTAGCAGCAATAGCTTTTGCGCCCTGAACAGTAGAAAGAGCAGCCGTGCTATCGTAGCGGCTGCTCTTTTACGTTTGAGCCCCTACCCCCCCCTACCACCACCAACCCTACCTCTTAGC
>CALMOO010000687.1:5323-11281 GCA_937871705.1 uncultured Hymenobacter sp. | reverse complement strand
TAAGCAAAACCAGCTATTACCTCCGCCCACTGCACTGTGTAAAGCCGCGGGTAATTTGTAAAACTGCAAAAAGTCGGGCACGCTGGGGTAGAGCGCCTAAAAATGGCGCTCGTGGGCAATGCTCCATACTAACTATCTGATAAGCGACTGACCTTAGAACTGACCTTGTGCTGGGCAAACAGCTTGGCCATAAACCAGGTGGGGTTCACGAGCTTCTGCCGGTCAGTTTTGGTGAGGGCCGCGACTTTGTGGCGCGCGGCCAGGGGAGGGTCGGCGAGGCTTTTGCTCGCCAGGCGGTCGCGCATTACAACGGCCACGTGCCAGCCATACACTTCGGGGTTCGAGCCGCACACGCTTCCGGCGGTCTACGAGTTAAAGGGGGGTAGGAAAACGGCACGCGGCGCCAGTCGGCGCGCCCGTTTTATCGGCGCGGCACCCCACCTGCCAGCTTGCCGCGCTGTTTAATCTTACTTTACTTGGCGGCCAGCACTCGCTGCGCCAGGTGCAGCGAAGAGCCGCGCACCAGCAGCTCGGGCTTGAGCACGATGTGGGGCGGCGTGTAGCCAGGCCCTCGCTTGAGCAGCTGCAGCAGCAGGCGCACTGCCGTTTCGCCCATCTGCTCGGCGCGCTGGTCTACGGCCGTCAGGCTGGGCTGGGTCATGGTCGTGAAAGGCTCGTTGCTGAAGCAAGCCAGCGCCATATCCTGCGGCACCCGCAGCCCGCGTTCGTGCAGTACTTCCAGCGCCCCGGCCGCCGAGAATGCATACGCGGCAAACACCGCATCAGGGGGGGTAGGCAGGGCTAACAGTTGCGCCATGCCATCCCGGCCGGCTTCCAGCTTGGAGGAGGGTAGCAGGTACACCAGCTCGTCGAGCAAGGGTAGGCCATGGGCCCGCAGGGCCTCCTGGTAACCGAGCAAGCGGTTGCGGCTGGTATTGAGGTGTTGCGGCCCTGCCAAGTGGGCAATGCGCGTGCAGCCCTGCTCAATGAGGTGCGAAACGGCCTGGTAGGCCCCCTTAAAATCGTCGAGCACGACGGCCGTACTATTGGGCAGCTCGGGCATGCGGTCAAAAAACACCAGCGGCGTGCCCTGCTGCTGCACCTGCTCGAAGTGCCCCACCTGCTGGTGGGTAGAGGCCGAGAGCGAAAGCAAAATGCCCTCGACCTGCGCCGCCAGCAGGGTCGCAATGTTCTGCCGCTCGCGGCGCACGTCTTCGTTCGACTGGCACATCATCACGTTGAAGCCCGCCTGGCTGGCTACTTTCTCAATGCCGTTCATCACGGCCGGAAAAAAATACCCGTTGATGTGCGGCACAATCACGCCCAGCGTGTTGCTGTGGCCTTTGCGCAGGGAGGCCGCCAGGTGGTTGGGCAGGTAGTGCAGTTCGTCGGCCAACTGCCGCACCCGCGCCTTCGTCTCCTCGCTGATGCCCGCGTGGTCGGCCAGCGCCCGCGAAACCGTGGAGGTCGAGAGCCCCAGCTGCTGAGCGATGTTGGTGAGCGAAATACGTTTGTGCGGAGTAGCCATAAGGCGGCAAGTTCGTTAGTCGTTGTTGCTTTTAAAGTTTGTTTACCGTTGCCCGTTTATGTTTTTCGGTGTTCGCCGGGGATTATATAATTGATATAACTCCCGGCGAACACCGAAAAACAAGTATTACAAGCTACCTAAACGACCAGCTGCTAAGCGGTGGCCACGACTGCCCGGCGCGAGCCGCGCAGGCCATACCACATCACGTAGAGGTAGCACACCACGGGCAGCAGCAAGGCCAGGCGCAAGCCGCTGTGGTCGGCGATGGTGCCAAACAGCATCGGCACCAGCGCGCCGCCCACAATGGCGGTGCACAGCAGCCCCGAGCCTTCTTCGGTGTGGCGCCCCAGCCCGGCCACGGCCAGTGTGAAGATGGTGGGGTACATCAGCGAGTTCATCAGCCCCACGGCCAGTAGCGACCACATGGCCACCGCGCCCGTGGTGTTAATGGAAATGAGCACCAGCACTACCGCGCCGATGGCATTCAGGGCAAGTAACTTGGTAGGCGAGAACTTGTTTAGCAAATAAGCCCCCGCGAAGCGTCCGACCATGGCGGCACCCCAGTAATAGGCTACTTTGTTGCCGGCTGCGCTCGGGTCTAAGCCCATTACGGTAGGCTGGGCGAGGTAGCTCACGATGTGCGAGCCGATAGCCACCTCGGCCCCTACGTAAGCAAAAATGCCTACTACTCCCAGCATCAGGTGGCGGTACTGCCAGGCGCTCTCGTGGTGAGTGCCCGTCAGGTCGTCGTCATCGGCCGTGTGCGTAATAACTGGCAGGTTGATGCGGCTCAGGATAAGGCTAATAAGTAGCAGCATCCCGCCAATAATGAGGTAGGGCAGCTGCACGGCACTGATATCGATGCTGGCCGCCGTAGCCGCGTTATCGAGCTTAGGCAGGCGGCTTAGAATGAGCGCGCTACCGAGTAGCGGGGCCAGTGTAGTACCCAGCGAATTGAACGCCTGCGTCAGTGTCAGGCGCGACGAGGCCGACTGCGGCGGCCCCAGAATGGCCACGTACGGGTTAGCCGCCACCTGCAAGCGCGTGATGCCCGAAGCCAGTACGAATAGCGCCCCCAAAAACAGCCCATAGGCGCGCTGCGCCGCCGCCGGGTAAAACAGGAAGGCGCCGATGGCCGCCACCACGAAGCCCAGCAGCATGCCGCGCTTGTAGCCCAGCCGCGCCACCAGCTTGCCCGACGGAATGCTCATTAAAAAGTAAGCCCCAAAAAAGCACAGGTTAATCAGGTTGGCTTGCGCGTACGAGAGCTGAAAAATGGCTTTCAGGTACGGAATTAGAATATCGTTGAGGCACGTGATAAACCCCCACAGAAAGAACAGGGTCGTGACGGCACTCAGCGCCGAAGTGTAGTTGGGCGTGGTGCCGGTCGAAGAGGAGGCTGCGGCGCTGGGCCGGCTAAGGGTACTGGGGGGAGGAGCTGCCATGAGGGAGGTGGGAGAGAAAAGAAAGTTGAAATTTGCGTGTAAAGAAAGAAGAAAAGCCGCGCTCAACGCTTGGTACACGGCTTTCTACTTGGTCAATTACCTAAGCGGGATTAAAGTACAACCCACAATCGGGTTGCCGAGGCAGGCAGCCACCAGACCCCGCGGCTTGAAGGGTATAAGGGCTCAGCACGGGCCCCTTGTCGCCAACGATGCCCATGGCCTGGTCGTCGTTGATGGCGAACAGGTCGTAGCCGTATTTCTTAGGCAGGTCGGCCACCTCATTGAGCGGCGAGCGAAAGTGGATGAATAGGCGGTTGCCGGCGGCCTTGAGTTGCGGCTTTACCTCGGCGCGCCACTCTCGAAACATGTTGTGGGCGTGCAGGATGTCCTGGCCGTTCAAGGTTACGTCGGCGTAGGTATCGAGGCCCTTGAACACTAACTCTAAGTGCTGGCGCTGCAGGGTGGCAGCGGCTACGTCGAAGGTCGTTTCGTAGTCCCAGTCGGTTTTGCCAATCCACTGGAGCTTCATCTCATTGTCGCGGTATAATGGGTCAGCTATTTGCTTGGTAGCTAGCTGGTCCGTGTGCACGCAGCCCAGCACCGTAGCGGGAGCCCAGTTGTCCTTGCCCACTTGGTGAAAGCGCCAGCCACTGAGCACAGGCTGAATAGTCCGCCCACCGTTGGCCGGGGCAGGGGGGGTAGGAGCCTGCTGGGCCAGGGCGCTGGGCAGGGTAGCTAGCAGCAAAAGCCCCGTAGCGAGGCTGGATAAATGAGGGAGACGCTGCACGGGTGGGAAACTATCGGGAATCGTTTAGAAGATGGGAAAGTTTTCGCTAAAAGGTTTTAGCTTTCCTGATAAAGAAAGGCGTGCAATGGCACTAAATTGCCCAGGGGCTACCAGCAAAAGCACGTTTAAAGCAGACGTCAGCTTGGAAAAAAATGCGTTTTGCCGGGACTATTCCAATTCTGCTCAAAAGTAGCACCCTTTAGGTCTATGCGATTAAAAAGTAAACAAACGTTTGCAACCTGCTGAGCTATTGCCAGGTGCTGAACGCTGTAAGTTGCTGCGCAAATTCGCCAGGCTAGCGCGCCGGCTAGCCGACTTGCTGAAGCATGACCCAGCCGTTGATGGCTATAGTTAAGTTTAACAAAAAGTCGCGGCTTAACTTATAAGTCAGCAATTCGTCGAGCCAGTTAACGAGTAAAACTATTGGCAAATGGAAAAAGAACCGATATTTACCAGCTAATACGTTTTAGCAATAAAGGACAACGCGATACTACAACGTTTGGACTACACTATTCTTGATAATTCATTCATCTTCAGGCACTTAGCGCTACAAGCGTGAGCTATGAGCTCTTGTAAAGCTTAGGCAGAGAACTGAGCTAGAAAGCAGGAAGTGGTGCAAACGTTACTATGAAGAGCTGCTGAAAACTACGCCCGCAGTAATACCATCTGTCATGATAAGTAAAGTACTTGGCCTGAGTTGCCTGAGCCTCGGAGGCGGTTTTGCTGCCCAGGCAACCGTGCGCGTACCCGCTCTGGTCGGCGACCATATGGTATTGCAGCGCGAAACCACAGTGCCTATTTGGGGCTGGGCCGATGCCGGCGAAACAGTAACCGTCACCTTTCAGGACAAGACGTATCAGGCCGTGCCAGGGGAGGGTGGCAAGTGGCAGCTTCTGCTGCCTACCCCCGCGGCTGGGGGCCCTTACACTATGATAATCAAAGGGCAGAATACCCTAACTATCCAGGATATTCTCGTTGGTGACGTGTGGCTGGCGTCGGGGCAGTCGAACATGGAGCTGCCGCTACGCGATAAAAACGCGCCTTCACCCAACGCCTACCCCCTCCCGCTGAATGCAGAGCAGGAAGTGGCCGCGGCTAATTTTCCGAGTATCCGGCAATTCACCGTGAAGAAGGGAGTGGCCTACCAGCCACAAGCCGAGAATACCGGGTACGATTGGAAAGTGTGCAGCCCCAGCACCGCCAGCGGCTTTTCGGCGGTGGGCTACTTTTTTGCCCGCGACCTTTTTCAGCGTTACCACGTGCCGATTGGGCTCATTAGCTGCCCGTGGGGCGGCACCCCGGCCGAAGCCTGGGTGAGCGCCTCAGCCCTCAAGAACTTGCCGGACTTTCAGGCCCCGGTGGCCGAGTTGGAAAACCGGCCCGGCCCGCCCGATGCGACAGTTAAGGATGCCCAGAATTTGCCTGCCGTGCTCTATAATGGCATGGTGGCGCCCCTGGTGCCCTACGCCATAAAGGGCATTATCTGGTACCAGGGCGAAAGCAACGTGACCCGCGCCGACCAGTACCGCACCTTATTTCCGGCGCTCATCCAGGATTGGCGCGCGCGCTGGGGCGCCGAGCTGCCGTTCCTGTTTGTGCAACTCGCCAACTTCACCAAGGCGCTGCCCGAGCCCGCCGAGTCGGACTGGGCCGAGCTACGTGAAGCGCAGGCGCAGGCGCTCGCCCTACCCCGCACGGGCATGGCGGTGGCCGTTGATATTGGCGATGGCAACGACATTCACCCCGCTAATAAGCAAGACGTGGGCCACCGCCTGGCGCTGGTAGCGCGCCAAGTAGCCTATGGCGATAAGCAGGTGGTAGCCGCTGGGCCAACCTTCCACTCCATGGCCGTGACTGGCAAAAGCGTGCGCCTCCAGTTTACCAACCAGGGCGCGGGCCTCATGGCGAAGGGTGGGCGTAGCCTCAGGGGCTTCGCCGTGGCCGGAGCCGACAAGCAGTTTCACTGGGCCACGGCCCGGCAGAAAGGCGCCGACATTATTCTAACCAGCGCCGCCGTGCCTACCCCCGTGGCCGTGCGCTACGACTGGGCCAACAACCCCGCTGGCAATCTCTATAATAAGGAAGGCCTGCCCGCCGTCCCGTTCCGCACCGACCAATGGCCGGGCGTTACAGTCGGAAAAAAATAACCTGCGCTGCCCACCTAGATAAAACACTGCGCCTTGGTTTAGGCTACTAAC
>CALMOO010000687.1:0-5311 GCA_937871705.1 uncultured Hymenobacter sp. | reverse complement strand
AAAGCCAGCTAGCTGCGCGCCTACTTCAAAAGTCGCCTCGGCTGGTAATTGGCGCCTTTTCTTGCAAAATAATTGGGTAAAGCTCCCCACAAATCCGCTCCTTGGGCGCGTACCCAGTAGAAAGTACTTTATGAACAAATTTAATCAGCAGCACAACCTCTGGGGCATCGACTTGGGCGGTACTAAAATAGAAGGTGTTATTCTCGCCTCGGCCCAGCAGCCGCAGGTATTGTTTCGGCACCGGGTGCCCACCGAGGCCAGCCAAGGCTACGACCACATCCTGGCCCAACTCGCTACCCTGGTGCAGCACATGGAAGCCGCCGCCGGCTACCGGGCCCACAAGGTGGGCATTGGCACGCCGGGCACCACGGTGCCCAAAACCGGCCTCATGAAGAACTGCAATGCCACGATGCTGAATGGCCGGCCCGTGCGGGCCGACTTAGAAAAAATACTGGGCATGCACGTGGCCCTGGCCAACGACGCCAACTGCTTTGCCCTGGCCGAAACCCGCCTGGGCGTGGTGAAAGAGCAGTATCCGCAGGCGCGGGTGGTGTTTGGCATCATTCTCGGCACGGGGGGAGGCGGCGGGCTCGTCGTTAATGGCCAAATTATCGAAGGCTACCACGGCATTGCCGGCGAATGGGGCCACAACTACCTCAACCAGGCCGAAGGCCGCCTGTGCTACTGTGGCAAAACCGGCTGCAATGAAAGCATCCTGGCCGGGCCCGCGCTCGAGCACTACTACGCCGCGCAAAGCGGTGTGCACCGGCCGCTCAAAGAAATTGTGGCGCGCGCCGAAGCCGGCCACGATGCCGCCGCCTCGCAAACGCTGCAGCGCCTGACCGATAACTTTGGCCTGGCCCTGAGCGGGGTAATTAACTTACTGGACCCGGATGTCATTGTTATTGGGGGCGGCGTTGGTAATATTGACCAGCTTTATGAGGCCGGTATTGCCAGCATTCACCAGCACGTATTCGACCATCAGTTTGAAGCCCCGGTCGTGAAGCCTTCCCTGGGAGACAGCGCCGGCGTATTTGGCGCCGCCTACCTGGTGGCGTAGCGCTGGTTAAACGTAGGGTGCTGCTGCGAGTACTATTAGGTACTCGTGAGGCTTATTTACCTGTTAGCCGCCGCGCACTCAAGTGGAAGTTGTAGTGAAAAAACGAACCTTAATTCATGATATTGCCAAGCATCTAAACGTTTCCATTGCCACCGTATCCTTGGTGCTAAATGGAAAGGCGAAAGAGCAGCGCATCAGCGCCGCCCTCACCGAGCGGGTGTTGCGCTACGTGGAAGAGGTCGGCTATAAACCCAACCAGCTGGCCAAGAGCCTGCGCACTGGCAAGACGCACGTAATCGGCTTGATAATCGAGGATATCTCCAATCCGTTCTTCGCTACCGTGGCCTGGCTGATTGAGAAACTGGCCTTTGCGCGCGGCTACCGCATTATCTACTGCAGCACCGACAACGACACGGCCAAGACCAAGGACCTACTGGCCATGTTTCAGGAGCGGCACATCGATGGCTATATTATTGCCCCACCGCCGGGAGTCGAGAGCGACGTCAGCTCTTTGTTGCGCAGTGATAAGCCCACCGTGCTCTTCGACCGCTACTTGCCCGAGCTCACCACCGACTACATCATCGTGGACGGGGCGGCGGGGGTGTACGAGGCCACCGCGCATTTGCTTGCGCAAGGGTACTCCCGCATTGCGTTCGTCACCACCGACTCGACGCAGACCCAAATGGCCGCCCGCCTGCAGGGCTACCAACATGCCCTGCAGGCGCAGGGGCTGCCCGAGCTGGTCAAAGCATTGGTGCTAAACTTTGGGGAGCACAGCGAGCGTATTATTGTCGAAATCCAGGACTTTATCAAGAATAATCCGACTTGCGACGCTATTATCTTTGCTAATAACTTGCTCTGCATCTACGGGTTAGAAGCCATTGCGCGCCTGCAGCTGCGCATCCCGGACCAATTGGCTATTATTTCCTTCGACGACCACGACTTGTTTCGGCTGCACTCGCCCTCGATTACGGCCATCGCTCAGCCCGTCGAAACCATCGCCCACGACGTTATCAGTGTGCTGCTCGAAAGGCTGCAAAAAGACCACATTCCCACCGCCGAGGTGAAGAACATCGTGCTGCCCACCGCCCTACTAGTGCGCGGGTCGTCGGGGCGCAAAGGCGAGCGAGTTGCGGGGTAGCCGGCTAGTTAAGGCTGGTGCTATTTTCCCCTAAGGTCGGCTTATCGCACCAGGTGGGGGTAGGGCGCCTTTTTTAGCAGCTGGCTTTTTTATTCGGGCGCCTGGCCTACCTTTGCCCCACGATGACCACCGTTCGCTGCTTTTTACCTGCCGCTGGCCCCGCGCCGGCCCCAGCCACGGGGCAGGTTGCCGCCGCCTGGCAGGCCGCGCCGTCGGCTGCGTCTCAGCACCAGCATCACCATCTGTAGGAGACCGGGCAGCCGGGCTGGCCGCTACGCTGTAGCCTTTGCCAGCCGCTCGCGTCTCCACCGCCGCGCCCTGTGGGGGCTCCCGATTTTCATTTTCCTGGGTTTTTGCACCGGGTGCGCAAGGTTTTCAAACCACGTGCGCCCCTACCTGTTCAGCTGGTGGCTGGCTATTTCGTAGCCGCGCCAGCGCCATCTCTCTCCCAATGCTTCGCTTAGCCATTCAAAAGTCCGGCCGCTTGTCGGACGACTCGCTGCAGCTCATCCGCGAGTGCGGCATCAGCTTCGTCTCGTCTTCTTATAAACTGAAAGTCGAGGCCAGCAATTTCCCGCTCGAAATCCTCTACCTGCGCGATGACGATATTCCGGGCTACGTGCAAGACGGCGTGGCCGACCTCGGCATCGTGGGCCAGAACGTGCTGGTCGAAGCCGGCTGTGCCGCCCTCGAAGTCGAAGCCTTAGGCTTCAGCAAGTGCCGCCTGAGCCTAGCCGTGCCCCGCGGCGCGGCCTACGATTCGGTGGCCGACTTGCAGGGCAAGAGCATTGCCACGTCCTACCCCCGCCTGCTCGGCGACTACCTGGCCGGCCAGGGCGTGCAGGCACACCTGCACACCATCAGCGGCTCGGTCGAGATTGCGCCCAGCATCGGGTTGGCCGAGGCCATCTGCGACATTGTGAGCAGCGGCTCGACTTTGCTCGGCAACGGCCTGCGCGAAGTCGAAACCATCTTCCGCTCCGAGGCTGTGCTCATCGCCGCCCCCAATCTAACCCCCGATAAGCAGGAACTGCTCGACCAACTACGCTTCCGCATGCAGGCCGTGCGCCGAGCTCAGCGCTCGAAGTACATTGTGTTGAACGCACCTACTTCGGCCTTGCCGGCCGTGAAGGCACTGCTACCCGGTATCAAATCCCCCACCGTCACGCCGCTGGCCGAAGAAGGCTGGGTATCGGTGCAGTCGGTGGTCGAGGAAGATAAGTTCTGGCATATTGCCGGCGAGCTGCAAGCCATCGGGGCCGAAGGCATCCTGGTGTTACCCATCGAAAAGCGGGTAGGGTAAGGCAAGCGAAGCTGTTATTTTTTGGCCTCTACCTGTTCGCTTTTTCTTTGAAAAGGCCAGTGAACAGTAGCCAAAAGCGAACAGCTAGTAGCCTAAAGGTAACAGCTAAAAAAATATGCAGACTTTTCGTACTCCTGCTCCTGCGCAGTGGGCTGCCTTGCAACAGCGTCCTCAGGCTGAAAGCAACGCGGCTATTCTCGCGCGCGCCGGTGAAATCTTTGACGACGTGGCCCGGCGCGGCGACCAAGCCCTGCGCCAGTACGCCGCCCAGCTCGACGGCGTACCCGACTTAGCGGACCTGCGCGTGAGTCCAGCGGAGCTGGCGGCCGGGGCGGCCCAAGTACCGGCCCCCTTGCAAGCCGCCATTCGCCAGGCCCGCCAGAACATCGAAGCTTTTCACGCTGCCCAGCGGCCCGCCGAGGTAGAAGCCGTGGTCGAAACCATGCCGGGCGTGCGCTGCTGGCGGCGCAGCGTGGCCGTGCCGCGGGTGGGGCTTTACATTCCGGGGGGCTCGGCGCCGCTCTTTAGCACCCTACTCATGTTGGGTATCCCGGCCAAGCTGGCGGGCTGCCGCGAAATTGTGCTTTGCACGCCGCCCGGCCGGGGCGAGGGCCGCATTGCGCCGGCTATACTTTTCGCCGCCCAGGAGCTTGGGCTGACTACCATCATCAAAGCCGGGGGCGCCCAGGCCGTGGCCGCCCTCACCGTGGGCACGGCCACCGTGCCGGCCGTCGATAAGATTTTTGGTCCCGGCAACCGCTACGTCACAGCCGCCAAGCAGCTGGCCGCCCAGCGGGGGGTAGCAATTGATATGCCCGCTGGCCCCTCGGAGGTGCTAGTAATTGCCGATGCCAGCGCTAATCCCGTGTTCGTGGCGGCCGACCTGCTCTCGCAGGCCGAGCACGGCCCCGACTCGCAGGTGGTGCTGCTCACCGATTCAGAAGCCATTCTGACGGGGGTAGTGGCCGAGCTGCAACGCCAGCTGCCGCTGCTGCCCCGCGCCGAAATCGCCCGCCAGGCATTGGCGGAAAGCCGCGCCGTGCTCTTGCCCGACCTGGCTGCCATGCTGGCTTTCAGCAACCAATACGCGCCCGAGCACCTCATCCTGGCCGTAGCCAACCCCGAAGCGCTGGCCGCCGACATCGTCAATGCCGGCTCGGTATTCATGGGCCACCTCACCCCCGAAGCAGTGGGCGACTACGCCTCGGGCACCAACCATACCCTGCCCACCGGTGGCTACGCCCGCGCCTACAGCGGCGTATCGCTTGATTCGTTTTACAAAAAAATAACCTTCCAGCAGCTGGCACCCGCGGGGCTGACCGCGCTGGCGCCGGTAGTCGAAATAATGGCCGAGGCCGAAGGACTGCAAGCCCACGCTCAGGCCGTGGCGGTGCGCCGGGCATTTTTAGCTGCTAGCGCTTAGCTCTTGGCTGCTAGCTTCTCGCTACTCCGTTGCTAAGAAAGCTACCGGCTAACAGACAAGCGCTAAGCGTATGAAAATACTAGTTAACAGCTTACAACAATGTTTGATTTAGAAACTCTTATTCGCCCCAACGTGCGGGCGATGAAGCCGTACTCGTCGGCCCGCGACGAGTTTCAGGGCGAAGCGCGCGTAATGCTCGACGCTAACGAGAACAGCCTGGGCAGCGCCGGCCCCAGGCTGTTCAACCGCTACCCCGACCCGCATCAGCAGGCCGTTAAGGCCGCCCTGGCCCCGCTGAAGGGGGTAGGGCTCAACCAGATTTTTCTTAGCAACGGCTCAGATGAAGTTATCGACTTGCTCGTGCGCCTGGTGTGCGTGCCGGGC
>CALMOO010000686.1 GCA_937871705.1 uncultured Hymenobacter sp. | reverse complement strand
GGTCAGCCTGTAGCAGGTGGTTGGCGCCGGGCAAGCGGTGGGCCTCTGCGCTGCGGCCGGCTTGGTGCAGGCCCTTTTGGAGCAGCGACATATTGCGCGTAGCCACCTGCAAATCGGCGGTACCGTTTAGCAGCAACACGGGGCACGACACTTGAGGCAGGCGATTAAGCGGGTTGAAATCAAGAAAATACCGCGTCCAGGGCGACGTGAGCTGGATGGCGCGGGCCCGTACCATAGGCTCGTCGAGACCAGTGTTGCTGTTGCGCAGTAGCGCCACCACTTTGGCGCGGGCGGCAGTGGGGTTGGGGGTTTGGCGCACGGCATCGACGAGCTGGTCGTAGAGGGCTTGCGCTGCCTTGATTTGCGCACCATCGGCCCCGATGAGGCGCATAATCTCGCCTTGCTGCTGCCGCAGCACGTCGCGCCCAGGCTGGCCGTAGCCGGCCAGCGAGGCTACAAACGCCGGAGCACCCTGCGGAGCGGCGGCGGCGAGCAAGGCCACATTGGCGCCTTCGCCGTGCCCTACCAGCCCTACCTGCTGCGACGCAACGAGCGGCGTTTTGCGCAGAAATGCCAGCGCGGCCTGCGCATCGGTGGCTAGGTCGGCGGTGGTGGCGCGGGCATAGTCGCCGCCCGATTTGCCTACCCCCCGGTCGTCGAAGCGCAGCACCGCTATACCATGCCGCGTGAGATAATCGGCCAGGATACCGAACATATGGTAGCCGGGCAGCTCCACGTCGCGGTCTTGGGGGCCCGAGTCGGAAAGCAGTGCCACGGCGGCAAAAGGCCCTTCGCCGCTGGGGATAGTGAGCGTGCCGCTCAGCCAGATTTTAGCAGCAGGGTTATAGAATGATACTTCCGACTCGCGGTAGGGCGGCGTGAGGCGCAGCTTTTTAGCGGCCTGGGCGGCCACGGGGGCCACGCTGCGCGCCAGCACGAGCGGCACCTTGAGGCCCGGCTGCTGCCACGTGCCGCTAAGTTGGCCATCGGCCAACACTTTGCCCTCGAAGTGGCTGCCAGCCTGCGCAATACGCAAGGCAATGTTGTCATCTTTTAGCTCGACATCTACTGGCATGCGGCTGATATGCTGCTGCGGCACATCGAGGGCGGCGTAGTAAGTGCCGTTGCTGAGCGGCACGATGGTAATGAGGAGCGTTAGCGTACCGCCGGGCACCGCCAGCGGGCCCTGCCACTGCCCACTCAGGCGCGGCGGCTCAGCGGCGATAGAACGCGCACAAACTGGTGTGGCGCGCCCGAGACCGGACATTCCTAAAAATAAAAAAAGTAAAAATTTCTGCATAAAGTTTACTTCTGCGAAGATGCTAAAGCGGATGGAATATATTTTACCGCAAATTACTGATTTATTGTTGTTTGTTGCATTTCATGCAGCACTTCAGCCGGGTACACGGGTGAGTTTATTAAATAAGTTAGCAATAAATCAATCAGTTAATAACACAAAAAATAATTTGCTTGGGCTAGCAGCTACACAGCTTAAGGCTTTTGGCTCGCCAAGCGGTGCTGGCGGGGGTAGGGCGTGCCTAAGCGGATGCTTTGTGAGTAGCTGCGCCAGCTAGCCAAAAGGTCGAGTTTTACGTAAGGGCAAGCACTTTACTTAGTTTTTGCCTTATGCCTACCCGCAAAGCTGCTACTCCCGCCAAGGCGAGTACGCCTTCCCCCAAGCGCCCAACGGCCGCCGAAATGAAGGGGCACGCCCAAAAACTCCCCTACCCCGCCAAGCAGGCCGAGATGAAGCTGCAGCCGCAAAGCAACTTGGCGGCCTACCGCGCGGCGGGCAAGCTAGAAGGCAAGGTGGCCCTCATCACGGGCGCCGACTCGGGCATTGGGCGGGCTGTGGCCATCGCCTTTGCTAAAGAAGGGGCCAATGTGGCCATCTTATTTAATGAAAACCAGGAAGATGCGGCCGAAACCAAGCGCTTGGTGGAGCTAGAAAAGCGCAAGTGCCAGGTGCTGCAGCTCGATGTGCGCGACCGTGAGCAGGCCTTTGCGGCGGTGCAGCAGGTGCTGGACGAGCACGGCCGGCTGAATATTCTGGTGAACAACGCCGCGTTTCAGGCCAGCCAGGAAAAGTTTGAGGACATTCCGGAGGCCCAGATTCGGCGCACGTTCGACACCAATATTATGGGCTACATGTGGATGGCGCAGGCCGCCATTCCGCACCTGCAAAGCGGCGACTGCATCATCAATACGGGCAGCATTGTGGGCATTGTGGGCATTCCGATTCTGATAGACTATGCCTGCACCAAGGCGGGCATTCATGCGCTTACCAAGTCGCTGGCGCTGTACTTAGGTGAGCGCAATATTCGGGTGAATGCCGTGGTGCCGGGGCCAGTCTGGACGCCTAACATCGTGGGCACCATGCCGATGGACGAGATAAAGAAATTTGGCCACGAGGTGGCGCTCAAGCGCCCTGGCCAGCCCGAAGAGTTGGCGCCGGCCTACGTGCTGCTGGCTTCGCAAGATGGTTCGTTTATGACCGGGGCGCTGGTGCACGTCACGGGCGGTAAGCTCAGCAGTGACGAATAACTTACGGCCGAGTTTCAGGTTTCTATAGGACGGCGAGCGGCAAGCTGCTTTTCAAGTGAATACGCAGCTTGCCGCTCGCTTACTTTCAGAAGCCGCTTATGACTTTTCAGGAACTGCTGCCGACCGACCACGTTTCGGACGCTACCCGCGCGGCGCTCACCAAGCGCCTCGCCGATACCGGCCCCGCGGCCACCTACGAGCCGCTGTTTTTTGCGCCCGAAACCTACCGGCTGCTGGTAGCGGTGGCGGCGCGGCTGTTTCCGCAGCCCGAGCGGCCGGTGCCCATTCCCTTGGCGCTGGCTGTAGATGGCCGCCTAGCCGAAGGCCTGGCCGACGGCTGGCGCTACGACGCCCTACCCCCCGACCGCGAGGCGTACCGCCTGGGCCTGGGCGGCATCGAGCAGATTGCGCACGCCTTGTTTCAATCTGATTTTGAACACCTTACGACTGATAAGCAGGATGCCGTTATTCAGGCGCTGGCTACTGGCAACCCGCCCGGCGCTATCTGGGAGACGCTGCTGCCCGACCGCTTTTTTGAGGAAATGCTGGCCGAGCTGACCGAAGTCTACTATGCCCACCCCTGGGCGCTTGATGAGATAGGCTACACCGGCTACGCCGACTTGCCGGGCTGGGCCCACATTGGCCTCAACCAAAAAGACCCACGCGAGCAGCCGGTTGGGGAGCGCAGCCTTGCCACCCACCCGCCGGCCGCTACCACTTCGCTCCTTTAGTACTGTCCCCGATGCCCGAAGA
>CALMOO010000685.1 GCA_937871705.1 uncultured Hymenobacter sp. | reverse complement strand
GTGTGGGTGCCTTAGCTGTGGTGCGCCTCTCGGGCCCCGAGGCAGTAGCCATTACCCAAGCGCTATTCTCGAAGAAAAACCTGGCCGCTCAGCCCAGCCACACCCTGCACTACGGCACCCTGCGCGACCCCCAGAGCAACCAACTGCTCGATGAGGTGGTGGTGTCGCTCTACCGCGCGCCGCGCTCCTACACCCGCGAAGACGTAGTGGAAATTACCGGCCACGGCTCCGATTTTATCGTGCGCCAGATACTGGCCGCGCTGCTGCGCCAAGGCGCCCGGCTGGCCGAGGCGGGCGAGTTTACTAAGCGAGCTTTCTTGAGCGGAGCGCTCGACCTGGCGCAGGCTGAGGCGGTGGCCGACCTTATTGCGGCTGATTCGGCACTCTCGCACCAAGTGGCGCTGAACCAACTGCGCGGCGGCTTTTCAGATGAGCTGCGCGGGTTGCGAGCTCGGCTGATTCAGTTTGCCGCGCTGCTGGAGCTGGAGCTGGACTTTGGCGAAGAAGACGTGGAGTTTGCCGACCGTAGCGGCCTCACGCGGCTGCTTACCGAAGTGCAGGGGGTAGTAAATGGATTGCTACGCTCGTTTGAGCTGGGCAACGTCATTAAGAACGGCATTACTACGGTTATTGCGGGCCGGCCCAACGCGGGTAAATCCACGCTGCTCAATGCCTTGCTGCGCGAGGAGCGGGCTATCGTATCGGCTGTTCCGGGCACCACGCGCGACTTTATTGAGGATGAGGTGAGCATCGATGGGCTGCGCTTTCGCTTCGTAGATACGGCCGGCCTGCGCGACAACCCCGCCGACGAGGTCGAAGCCATCGGCGTGCAGCGCACGCGCCAGCGCATTGGCCAGGCGGCGCTGCTGCTCTATTTATTTGACTTAACTCAGATGACCCCAGCCGAGGTGCAGGCCGACCTTGCGGAATTTACTGCCGCCTACCCCCGCCTCCCCGTGCTGGTAGTCGGCAACAAACAGGATGTTGCCACCCCCGCCCAACTAATTGCATTCGAAGCGCTTAGCAAGGCTCAACTGCCAATTAGCACCATTGCCGCTGCGCTGCGCCAAGGCCTGGAGGAGCTACAAGCCGCGCTGCTAACCCAGGTGCGCGGTGCAGGGCTGGCCACCACGGGCGCGGCCACCATTGTCACGAACGTGCGCCACGCCCGCGCCCTAGAAACAGCGGCCGAGCACCTGGCCGCGGTACAGCAGGGCTTGGCTACCGGACGCGGCACCGAGCTGCTGGCGGCCGACCTGCGCCATGCACTTGCGGCGCTGGGCGAAATAACGGGTGATATCTCATCAGAAGACTTGCTAACGAGCATCTTTACCCAGTTTTGCATCGGCAAATAAGCCATACCTTACCCTAAGCCCAGCAATTAGCGCAAACGTTATCTGGCGGGCTTGCGGCTTAAGGCAGGGCGAGTTAGCAAAACTTAAGCCCGGCTTTTTTTGTAATGAGCAAGTGACGGCGTAACTAAAAGCTTCCCGGCTTGCAGCCTAGGCCTTAGCTTCGCGCCTAGATTACTCTCTGACTTTACACCACCCACTCCTCCCATCCCAATGGCAGAAACTGCTGAACTCACCCTCGATGGCAAGACCATTAGCTTGCCCGTTATCGAAGGCACCGAGCATGAAAAAGCGTTCGACATCGGCAAGCTGCGCGACCAGACCGGCTACGTTACGCTCGACTCGGGCTATAAAAATACCGGCGCCACCACAAGCGCCATCACGTTTCTCGACGGCGAGGAAGGTATTCTGCGCTACCGCGGCTATCCCATCGAGCAACTGGCTGAGCAGGCCAGCTTTCTGGAAGTAGCTTACTTGCTGATTTACGGCTCGTTGCCTACTCAAGCCGAGTTCGACGACTTCCGCTACAAGATTTCGCAGCACACGCTGGTGCACGAAGACATTCGCAAGATTCTGGATGGCTTCCCCTCGACAGCCCACCCGATGGGCATTCTGGGTTCGATTGTGTGTTCGCTCACGGCGTTCTACCCCCAGAGCATTTCGCCGCAAATGAGCGCCGAGGAGCTGGACCTCAACATCATCCGCCTCATCGCTAAGATTACCACCATCGCGGCTTGGAGCTACAAAAATTCGGTGGGTCATCCTTACG